>CAZURU010000080.1:0-15510 GCA_964623585.1 uncultured bacterium | reverse complement strand
GGAGGTTCACTAGTCGCTAAGGTTGGCACAGTTTCTCTTGGACGCTTGTACATCCATACCGTAAAGAAGATTCCGAAACAGAACAAGATTATACTAACTAATTGTGGTGAAGTCATCCACGACAACGATGCACTGTTAGGGAATGCATGCGGTGTTAAACGCCAGAATTCAACGATGAATCTCTCCACTGCCAATCCAACAAGACTTGCGCCGAAAAGCAACCCTGGGATTGATGCGAACTTCTTGCGTTGCGACCAGAGAATACCGAAGAATAGAAAAGAGATGGTCGTTTCATAGATGGGGGTTGGATGGACTGGTACATCTGTAGGGACTGTGCCGTTGGGAAATGCCATCGCCCAAGGCACATCAGAAGGGGGGCCGTAATCCCCATCACCTGCAAGTAAACAACCGATCCGACCAATTCCGTAACCGAGTAAGAGCAGTGGACCGACGATGTCAACAGTCGGTAAAAACGGGTTTGGGGATCTGAGGATTACCAGTGCTACACCTGCACTGCCGCCAAATAACCCACCGTACCAGACTAATCCACTCGGACTTAAAAGGTCGTGTAAATGAAAAGGGGACGCAATAAAAAGGACATAATATAACTTTGCACCGACAATTCCACCGATAGCACCAGCAGCGACCAAAGCAGTTGCGGTCTCTCCTTTAAATCCTCTACGGTTCAATTCGCGTCCTAACAGGAGACTGCAAGTGACAAATGCAGTTGCTAACATGACACCGTAACTATGAATGCCGACAGGAAAAGATCCAATTTTTCCGAAGTTAATTAGCGTGGGATACATTTAATTATTCTCCAAGATATGCTTGTCGCACCCTTTCATCTGCCAGTAGATCGGTTGAATTCCCTTCAATTGTGATTTCCCCTGTCTCCATGACATAGCCTCTGTCAGTTAGGTTCAATGCTAGTTGTGCGTTCTGCTCAACTAGTAGGATCGTTGTGCCTTCTTCATTAATTTGCTGGATGATTTCAAAAATCTGTTTTACGATGAGGGGTGCTAAACCTAAGGAGGGTTCATCTAATAGTAGTAGTGTTGGGTTTGACATGAGTGAACGTCCGATAGCCAACATCTGCTGTTCTCCTCCACTGAGACTTCCCCCGCGCTGTTTTCGTCTTTCAAAAAGTACTGGGAAATAGTCAAATATTTTGTTTAGGTCTGTTCTGATTCCTGTGGTATCCTTTCTTAGGTATGCTCCAAGTTCAAGGTTTTCAAGGACGGTCATATCAGGAAATATGAGCCTTCCTTCAGGCACTTGTGAGATTCCTCTTTTAACTCTTTGCTCTGGTGAGGTTCTGGTGATGTCATCCCCATCAAAAGTGATAGTTCCCTGTACGGGTTTATATATACCGGAAATCGTCATCTGTGTTGTAGATTTTCCAGCCCCGTTTGCGCCGATCATGCATACCTTTTCACCGGTGTTTACTTCGATAGAGATTCCGCGTACGGCTCTGATGTTTCCGTAGTATGTGTGGATGTTTTCAAGTTTAAGCATCGTCCGAGGTTCCTAAATATGCAGCGATGACGCGTTCATCGTTTTGAACAACTGCGGGTTCACCGTCGCAAATTTTTTCTCCGTGGTCAAGTACGGTGACCCAATCGGATATTTGCATGACGAGTTTCATATCGTGCTCAATCAAGAGGACAGAGATTCCTTGATCACGTATTGTATAGATAAGGGAGATCAGTTGTTGTGTTTCGTGTGGGTTCATTCCTGCTGCGGGTTCGTCAAGGAGTATAAGTAAAGGTTTTGTGGCTAATGCTCGGGCGATCTCTACTCTACGTTGGTCGCCATAAGATAGATTTCCTGCTGTTTGATCACTAATGTTTTCTAAACCTACGAACCTGAGCATTTCCATAGCATATTCCGTAATCTGTTGTTCCTCTTTTTTCTGTCTCGGTGTATGAAAGACTGCTCCTACAAGTGTGCTTGATGTGCGCGGATGTCTTCCTATTTTCACGTTATCTAAAACTGTGAGTTCTGTAAAAAGCCTTATATTCTGAAATGTCCGAGCAATACCGAGTTGTGTTACCTGATCAGGACGAAAGCCTGTAATCCGTTTCCCTAAAAAATATGTTGCCCCATAAGTAGGTTTATCTAAACCGGTAACGCAATTAAAGAGCGTTGTTTTGCCCGCACCGTTGGGACCAATCAGACTGGATATCTGTCCTGGATGTATTTTCATTTCAACATCCGATAATGCTATTACACCGCCATAGTGTCTGCTTAATGCATCTGTTTTGAGTATATTAATAGGTTTTTCTTCCATCTGAATCTCCTATTCTGTTATCCTATATAGACTATCATTTCTAATGTTGTTCACTTTATAATACTAACTGATTTTTAGATAATAATCAAGTGTATTTTGTTAGTCTATTTTTCTACGTTGATACATGAACCATTCCACAACGCTCAAGATAACAGCGAGAAAAACAAGGTATATCCAAGGTGGAAACCGGAAGAATGAACTGCCACTGATTAATTCTGATCCTGTCACCAATTCTTCTATTCCCTCAACAGCGTTGATACTTGCTTCGGTTTCACTAGCGAGATTTACTGCCCACAACTTTTTGAATCCATTGTCATCTGTAGTTTTCTCTTCTTCAAGATTTTCATCAGTTTCTGTGTTCTCCTCATTTCTTGCATCTGTTAGGGTTAACGCGTAGAAACCTGCCAGTTGTGTCTGATCAAAGAGTAATTCGTCCCCTTTATAATCGTTTATGTCTATGGGTATGTCCCATATTTCGTCATCAGGACCGGTGATTTTTACGGTCATCTGTGAATTTTCGTAAGTAGCATCTTGCGGGAGTTCGTTTTTCATTTCTTCTATCTCTTGAACATCAAACTTATACCGCAAGACTTCACCTGTAAGTAAATGATATTCTTCTATTTTATCACCCTGGACAAACCATGTTATGGTATTTGCCATAATGACTGGAAATGCGATACGGAGTGGTAGGTCAGACTCAAGTATGTTAATTGCGGCGAACACAATTTTTCTTTTTGGCGTAACATCTACGAAGACGACAGGTGCTTCAAATGAACGGACGAGGATTTTTGATGTCGGTGGTGGTGTTACTGCATAAGCTTTACCGATAAGTACGTTTTCTAACTGCACATGTTGTAGTATCGGATGTGTTCGTTCCCACTCTGTGATAATGGGTGTTTCTATCTCTTCTCCGATGTCCCATGTTGCAACAGAATCGTCTGTTCCTATATTTAGCGGTGTATCAGAATTGGGTGGATAAATGAACATAAAATTACCATCACTAAGCGCGGAAGGGCTGTAACGGTCAAAAACAACGACCTCGAACTCCCGTGTATTTGCTTCGTATTCTGTAGGTGTAGCGACAGTTAGATCTATTTTCTCATCAACTGCAAGTGCATTTGTCAGGAAAGGATTCTCCTCTGTTACCAATAGGACAGTGATGCTTTCACGCATAGGGAGTGTGGCGTATGCGATATTGTCTGTTTTAAGTGCGTCCTCTATATCCAACACTGCTTTGAGTTCCCCGCCTTCAAAAGTAAAATTGCTGAATATCTCAGTTTTTGTTTCACCGGGGGCAAGTGTATAGGGACGTACATCAAATAGGTTTTCGTTGAAATAGAGTTCAACACTACATTGCTTTTCGACTTCTGAGGTATTTATGACGCTCAGTAGTGTCTCATAGTCAAAGGCGTTGACAATGCTCTTTCGGACACGGAACTGGGTAATACCGACATTGTCGTTCTCTTCGCCGATCTGGATCAGATGGAGTTTGATATTTCTCTTTTCTTCTTGTTTATCATCATCATCATCATCATCATCATCATCATCATTATCATCATCACTGTCTGTGTTTTTTGATTGCAAGTTCTGAAAGTCAGTGAGCGTCTCTTCGGAGATTCTTTGGAAGTCGCTGAGGATAATTATTTCTGGATTAGGCTTTGTCTGTGCAACGGCTAATGATAGGTCTATAGCAGGTTTTAGGTCTGTTTTTATGTCTGTTGGTTCAATAGATTTGATCGCTTCCCGTATTGTTTTCTGATGACCTGTGAATGGGGTATGAATTATGGGACGTGTATGACAACTGATGACAGACATTTCATCCATAAAACGCAATCCTTGTACAATTTGGAGTGCTGTTTCTTTTGCAGAATCTAAACGCGATTCTGTTTCTGGATTTTCAAGATTGAAATTTAAGACTGCGTTCATACTCGCTGAGCGGTCAACGATGAGGATAAGTTGTCGTGCTGATCCTGTGATGAAAGCGAACTGAGGCCTAGCGATTGCCAAGACTAACAGTGCAAGGAACAGTAGCTGAAGCAATAGTGATAATAGGTGCTTAAGTCTTTGAAAGAGGGATGTCGTCTGTCTCTCTTTGAAGAGTTGCTCCCAGAACATTAGGGTAGAGACAGGTTCACGTCTTCGTCTTAATTTGAGTATGTATAGTGCGATAATCGGAATTGCAAGACCGAATAAGAATAAGGAGGTAGGTGATAGCAAATTCATCAATCAATATCATCCGGACAATCTAATACTGTTTCTATTCATAATTGCCTCATTTATGACTGTCCTTCTACGGCACACTAACTGGATAACTTGTGGAACAGAAGCGACATCATATAATAGAAATGGTATAAAATTAAAAGGTGTTAGGTTACAAAACCACCCATTCGGAAAATGCGTAAAATGAGTTCGTCAAATGGTGTTTTCGTCATTGTCCGAACAAGACTTATTTCTCTCTGAGTGCAATACCTATCAAGGTCATCACAGTATTTTTTGAAGAGGTCCTGATACCGTTTAATGTGTGATTCATTTATGGTTACAGGTCGGAGTTCATCTGTCTCAACATCAATGAGATGATAGTCGCCAAGTAGATTAGGTTCAGCTTCTTTTTCGTCAATTATATGAACAACAAAAAGGTCATGCTTCTGAAACTTTAGCATGTTGAGTCCTGCGGTGAATCCTTTTGGGTCAAATAGGTCTGAAATGAGAACGACCAATCCGCGTCGTTTCGTCATGTGTACAAAATTGTGGAATGCTTGTTCCAGGTCGGTTTCTCCTGAAGCCTCAATTTGGTCAAGAAAATTGAGTACGGTGAAAATCTTCCCTTTGCCGCGTTCTACGGGTAATCGGGTTTTGTCAGTAGTATTGAATGCGGTTATACCGATTCTGTCAAGGTTTGAGAGTCCGATATAAGCGAGTGCAGCGGCGACGCGTTTTGCGTAGATGAGTTTTGGTAAATCGCCATAGGCCATGGATTCACTTGCATCAACGAGAAAATAGATATGTAGGTCTTCGCGTTCTTCATAGAGTTTTAGTAGCAATTCGTCTAATCTTGCGAATGCGTTCCAATCAATATAGCGAAAATCGTCCCCAGCGGTGTAGTTTCTATAATCAGCAAATTCTACACTAACACCTCTTCGTGTACTGCGGCGTTCAGCCTTTATTCGTCCAGCAAAGATCTTTTTTGAGACGATGTAGAGGTATTCAAGTTGTTTTAGGAAATCGCTGTCAAATGCAGATTGTGTTTCGTTCATAATGAAACCTAACGTGGCACCAGATAATATTTTAGTGGCATTTCGCTCTATCCGACCTATAGGAGAATTCTATACCGTCAAATGAGAAAATGACAGAACACTAATCTGTTACTTCTAACAAATTGTTAATGATCATATCGGGGTCTATTCCCTCAGCTTCCCCTTCAAAACTGAGTATAAGACGGTGGCGCAGACTGGCTAAAGCGACAGTCTGGATATCCTCGCGTGCAACATTGTATCTTCCATCTAAAATAGCCTTGACTTTGCTTGCAAGTATTAATGCTTGTGCACCACGGGGACTTGAACCGTACCGCACATATTTCTTAGTCATTTCTGGTGCATCTTCCGTTTCAGGATGTGTTCCCATAACGAGTCGTAATGCATATTTCCGGACATCTTCAGCGATTAGGATATCTCTGACGATCTGTTCCAGTTCGTTTATAACGGTACCTTCGCAAACCTTTTCAACAACTGGCATTTCTCGTTTTGTTGTGCGTTCCATGACAACATCAAGTTCCTCAATACTTGGGAACTCAACCTTAAGTTTGAAGAAGAATCTGTCAAGTTGTGCTTCTGGTAATGGATATGTTCCTTCCATTTCTAACGGGTTCTGTGTTGCCATGACAAAGAAAGGTCGGTCTAAATTGTGATGTACTCCTGCGACGGTAACAGATTTTTCTTGCATTGCTTGAAGCAGTGCCGACTGTGTTTTTGGTGTAGCGCGGTTAATTTCATCTGCTAGGACGAGATTTGCAAAGATGGGTCCTGGTTGAAATTCAAAGAATTTCTTTCCAACGTCATCCTCTGCGACAATTGTGGTGCCGACAATATCTGCGGGCATCAGGTCAGGTGTAAACTGAATGCGTTGTTCTTCTAAGTCAAGGACATCATGGAGTGTACTGATGAGTAGTGTTTTGCCTAAGCCGGGTACACCTTCTAATAATGCATGTCCACCTGTCATCAAGCAGATTAAAACACCTTCAATAATATCTCTTTGACCAACAATTCGCTTAGAGACTTCTTCTTGTATTTTCTTGAAGGTCTCTCGGAATTCATCGTGTTTTTGTTCTAATTGTTCGGACATTATTCTCCCTGCGGTGGATATGCGTTAAATCACCGCAAAGATTGCGATTTATCTCTGCGGTGATTATTGCTTTGTTGTGTTCTTACTCTTCAGTCGGTTTAATGGATTCAAAATAGCGTTTCACATAGAACTTATACCCGAGGGGTATCTGTTCCTGTGTGAGTGCATCTTCTGAGAGTTTCTGATACTTCATGTAAGCATCTTTATAGCTGAGTGAAGATTCTTGTCCTTCAGCAGAAACTTTTGAAGTTTGCACGGTGGAGTTTCCTTCGCCTTGAACGCCTGTGATCTGCTGCAGGTTGAGTGTAGAATCGAGTGAAGTAAGGTCTCCTTGTTGAGATGTGGAGGTTTTGTTCCCTGCACTATTTGAAGGACTATTAGATAACAGATTTGACAGACCGGTTGCAGGATTGATACCTTTTCCTGCACAACATGCTGCGATACATGCTTTGCAGTCTTCACATGCACAGAGTAGGTCGGTTAACTTCTGATTACGATTCTTGAGCAGTTCGAAATTGCGGATCTGTTTACTTGAGGCGTTTAGTTTACCTTGTGCGCCTTCAGTATCGTTTCCTTCCATTGCTTGTCCTGCTCCAGCTATATTTCCGCCGAGTCCATCAAGGTCGGAATTTTTTAGACTTTTGCCTGCTCTTTTGAGTTCATCCGAGAGGTTTTGGCGTTGTTCTTGGTCGAATTTTGGAACATCTTTTGCGACTTTGTCTAGTTTGTCAGCAGCTTTCTTGTAGTCGCCGCGTTTCAACTGTTGTCCGAATTCTCCGAGAATAGGATTACCGATGAACTGTTGTCCGAGTCCCTGCATGAGTTCTTCTTGTTGTGCAATCTTGGCAGGGTCAATTTTGGTTTTCAAGAGTTGCGTTAGCTCGGTCATTCTTTTGAGAGCTTCCTTTGGTGTCATCTCAGACTTTTTTAATTCATGAGTTCTTTTCTCAATCTCTTCCAAAATTTCTTTGAGTTCCTGATCTTCATTCTCTTCGGTTTCTTTCTTTGCCTCTTCAATTTTCTTTATCAGTGAATCAGCTTCTGCTGCGATTTCAGCTGAATAATCAGCTTCTGCTGCAGTAGTAGGCGGTGCGAAAAACTCAACGTACGTGAATCCGACGAGGAAAATTGCCACTAATGCAATAAAGAAAGTTTCTCGTGGAACTTTGTACTTCGCGACCTGTTTGATTGGGATTGCTTGCAATCGCTTACTGGTATCTTGTAATTGAAGGGCAGTTAACGTTTCACTGGTCTTACGTTCAATTTGCTCTAACCCACTGACGACACGGTCTTTCAAGGATGCATCTACATCAATTGCGCGTGCTGCTTCCAATAGGTTAATTGGACGAACTAAACGAACGATAAAAGCAATGCCAGCGAGACCACATGCCACCCATAGGAATGTCAAGGGCTGTATATTGAATGATGTGGCAAGACTGTCAACAATGACTACCGGAACACAAACAATTAGTCCGTATAGCAGGAAGATTGCCAGGGTTTGTAAATAACCTTGGACATTTAAGCGTCGACGGACTTGACGTATTTTTTCAAGAATCAATTTTTCCTGCATGAAGTATATCTCCTGTTAGACTTGATGTTAATAACAACGCGCAATACCGTGCGTCACTGTTATCAGGCATACTTTGGTGAATGACGTTCTTGAGACTCTATTTTAGATTAGATCCTGTCGGGAAATAATTAGTTGTTGAATAGTTTACACTATTAATAAATGTTATGTCAAGGTGTTTTTAGCAATATTATTGAAAAAACATCTAAATTGTTGGAATTTTAGTGAATTGTAGTGAATTTTATGGATTTATACGGATTATTTCAACCAGTTTCTAATCTGCTACTTGACTTGACTACTGCCAACTGTTTTCAAGTTGGACCTCTCTCATGACGAGATTCCCATCCCATAATAGCACAGTACCGTCTTGAGAACCGCTTGCAAGTAATTTGCCATTGTGTGAGAATTTCAATATCTCAATAGGTTCAGTGTGTCCGGGTATGGTGTGCGATGTTGTTTTTCTCTAAATCCCATATATAGATTCCACGACTGCTGCCACTTGAGAAAGATCTACCATTACTGGAAGTCCATTCATTTAGGTCCTCCGATGATAGACAGGCGAGCATTTTATTATCAAGCGAAAATGCCATTTTACCGAAAGCATGCATGAGATGTCTGCAAGTGGATCACGAAATTCTTCTGTAGTTTAGTTAGTTTGCCAATTGGTGTAATATCACTAATAGAATAAGCATTTGTTATATTAAGTTCTGTTAGGTTGTTAGCTTTTTCAAGGCCTGTGAGATCATAGATATACGGTTTTGACCATCCGAGTTCTAATACTGTCAATTCTTTCATTCTGTTTTCTGGAATTGCGTCAGATTCTTCTAAATCCAATGCTCTCCTGATATAATACCATTTCAATTAATTTTTCTCTCATTACCGACTGTTTAGAATGAAGCGGTGAACGGCACAATCTAACAGAATGTGCTACAGTAAAGAGGCATTTTCATTTAGAAATGGTATAACCTGCTAATTGTTCATCAGGTATGTTGATATATTCTGATGGAATCTCAGTTTGAGAACAACTGATGAGAATAAGCATGAATGTAAAGAGTAGATACAGATATTTCATTTTAAACTATCTATCAAGTGGTTTTGCCTTTGCGGCGATTTTTTCCCAATCCCATAGCAGTATAGTGCCATCCTTACCGGCACTTGCGAAGGTTTTTCCGTCATGAGAAAATGCTAATGTTGTGACTGTTGCTGTATGTCCAAATGGTAGTGTTAATAGTTCTTCGCCGGTATTGAAGAAATCCCATATCCCAATCTGACTGTTTCTGTGACTTGCTGTGAGATAGAGTCTTGTGTCCGGAGAGAACAGTTGTACTTCAGCAGTACCTATGATATGCTCTAAACTTGGATGGATTATATCAACCCCATTAGGGACAAACGCTGCAGGCTTTGTTTCAACATTACGAATTGATTCATAAGACTTTTCAATCCCTGTTTTAACATCCCATCCTTTGTAGTTATCGCTTGCTGAAAAACTCACAATTGTTGTATCATCTGTAGAAAACTCAACCCTTTCACCACTATAGGTATAAATGTAGCTGTAGCTGTAACCCGCTTCGATTGTGCTTAACGCCTTACCAGTTTTCACATTCCAAAATCGGATTGTTCCATCATTGCTGCCGCTTGCGACGGTTTTTCCATCAGGCGAGAATACGACAGCGTCAATCCCACTTGTATGTCCTTCAAGAGTAGCCCGTTCGGTATTTGTGGTTATATCCCATAATCTGATGGTGGTGCCCATCTCTATGGCAAAAGTGTTACCGTCACTTGAAAAGTCCATTGAAGATATCCAGTATTCTATATCTTCATAGATAACATGATCAGTACCTTTGGTAAGGTCCAATATTCTAATTGAATTGTCTGTTCCGGCAGTAATAAGCGTTTTACTATCGGGGGATATTGCTATTCCTCTTATAGACTGGTCCTTCTTTTTCCTAAACTTCTTATTCTTAAACATGTTGGAGATTGATTCACCTAAGTAAAACCGATGATGTCCATTGAGAAGTTTCGCTCTGTTGAGTGAAGGTGTACGATCTCTTATCTTGAGATTCCATATACTAATCTTACCATCTGAACGACCGATGGTAATAGTGTCCTGCTTATCACTAAGTGCTGCTACACCACCACTTTCGTAGCTATAGTGGTTGTAGATTAGAACATCAGAATAGTCATCCCAAAGTGCAAGGACACCTTTGTAGATTAGATTCTCAGAATGGACATCCCAAAGTGTAAGGATACCAGCAAACCTATCTGTTCTGAGGCCTATCAAGGTCGTGTTATCCTCTGAAAATGCTAACCATGAACCGGGGTGATTGGAAACTCTTGATGTCTGCATCAATCCGGATGCATCAGATGACCGTTTGAAAATGGAGATTCTTTTGCCTGTTTCCACATCCCACATTTCTATAGGTGTGTTATATCCGCTGGTTGCGAGCGTTTTACCATCAGTTGAAAATGCTACTGCTGTTATCTCTTTTGCTCTACGGACCTGCATCTGCGATTCTCTCCCGGTATCCACATCGTATACCGAAGCACCGATACTACTCCCAACAGCAAGTTTTGAACCATCTGGTGAGAAACGCATGATTTTGATAACACCTTTTCCGATACGCCGAATGGCTTCAGGTGGCAAACCGAGTCTGGTTATATCTTGTGAAATCATTTCTGATGTTGGTATATCGACGATCAGGTCCGGATTGTTTGCGAATAGTGTGAGAATGGGCCTTCGGTCTTCAATAGGGTTCTCTTTGAGGTGCAACACTTCTATCTTTTTTAGTTTTTCTAATGGACTGATGTCAAGAATACGATTATGTGCTAACCTTAAATCTACGAGTTCAGACGACCAATACAGTGGAGATATGTCGTTTATTTGATTATGTTCAAGTTGTAATCCTTTAAGATTTCCTAAATGCGTAAGTGCTGAAATGTCTCTGATCTCATTATGTTTAAGGTTCAGGTACGGTAGTCTACGCAAACTTGAAAGTTCAGAAATGTCACTGATGCGGTTTTCATCAAGGGATAGCAAATGCAGTTCTTCTAATTGAGAAAGGGGTATGATGTCCACAATTCTGTTTTGAGAAAGATTCAATTCTAATAGGTTTGTCTGATGTGATAAAGGGGTAATATCACTAATCTGATTGTCTCTTAGGTCTAAACTTATGAGTTGCGTTAATCCTGTGAGTGGTGAGATGTCACTAATTTGGTTTTCAGATAGTGTCAGATACAATACGTTTATAGCATTCTCTAACCCAGCAAGGTCTTTAATGTTTTCTTTTGGTGCATTTAATCTTTTCAATTCATGAAGTTTCTTAATGGATATGGGAGCAGCCGGAGGTATATGAAGTTCTTTACGAATTGCGTCTGCTAAGTTTGAATCAGGAACGTCAACATGATCGGGAGAAGAACATGCTACAAACGTGAATAAGATTGTTATGAGGATAAATAGTTTTTTCATACACCTTGATTCCAAATATGGATTAATCTGCTACTTGACTTAGCTGCGGCCAACTGTTTTCAAGTTGGACATCTCTTATGACGAGATCCCAATCCCATAATAGCACAGTGCCGTCTTGTGAACCACTTGCGAGTGTTTTGCCATCGTGTGAAAACACAAGTGTTTCAATCGGTTCTGTGTGTCCAGGTAGTGAATGTAGTTTTTTACCTGTCTTGATATCCAATAGGTCAATGGCATCTGAGCAGAATGAATGGATACGTGATACACTTGAAACGAGTAGAATAGATCTGTCAGGAGAGAATGTTAGGACCTTGCCTGCTGCACCTTGGATATATTTACCATAAGATCCCTTAATTGAATGTGTGTCTATTCTGATTGTCATTTCAGTGGTGTTAAAATCCCATAATGAGATATTTGTGAATCCAACGCATGCCATAAGTTTACCATCTTGCGAGATTGCGAATGCATCAGCTTTGGTCTCAAATGTGTGAACCTTCTCGCGAGTATTGTAGTCCCAAGTTTCTATAGTTTTAGACGTATCTGAGAAGACAAGTCTTTTGCCATCAGGTGTGAATGCTATTGGGTAAAAACTGACGTAATCTTTGGGTGTAATAGAGTGTGTTTTTTTACCCGTCTCAAGGTCCCAGAACCAGATATGGTCACCTCCACCACCAGTGTAAACCCTTGTACCACTATGATTGATCATATTTTCATTCTCATCGGAAAAACCGGATACAAGCGTTTGATTGTTAGGTGAGAATGCCATATTGCCATAAGCATGCATTAGAGAAGGAAGTTCTTTACCATTCTTCAGATCCCAGACTTTGATTCTGTCGTGTCCTTGATATACTGCGTCAGTTTTCCAACTGTGTCTTGCGTTGAAAGAGATGATGCCGTTTATAGGTTGAGATGCGAGGTGTGTCCCATCTGGTGATAGCGTAATTTCCTGTGTTAACTTTTGAATTCCTTGGGTAAACTCGTCAATGATGTCACCGTTTAATACATCGTATTTCCGCACTGTGTTGTTAAACATTGCCGCTGAAAATGTCTTGCTATCTGATGAAAACGCCATACTCCTGACCCATTCTGTATAATCATTGCTAAACGTAGAGATTCTTTCTCCACTGTTTGGATTCCAGAAGTGTATTGCCCCATCTGCACCGCCACTTGCGATAGTCTTCCCATCCGGCGTAAACGCTAAAGCAACCACAGTATTTTTATGTCCCTCAAGCACTGCTAACTCACGTTTCTTTTGAACATCCCACACACGAACTGTTCCATCTGTATCACCACTTGCGATAGTCTTCCCATCTTTTGAAAATGCTAATGCTGTTACCCATCCTGTATGACCTTCCAGAGTTGCACGTTTACTGCCGCGTTTCGTATTCCATATCCGCACTGTCGTGTCTTCACTACCGCTTGCAAAGGTTTTCCGATCTGGTGAGAATGCTAATGAACGAATTCCTACTCTCTTCTTGGACCAAGGTGATAAAGGTCTATGTCCCCTCATTTTTGCATGTCTTCCCCCGGTAGATGTGTTCCACAGACTTATCTGACCTTTAGGACCACCATAAAATTTACCAACCCCTGAACCGCGTGCAAAGATGTGTCCATCTTGTGATAAAGTTAAGACATTACCATCCATATCAGAATCTGTATACTGTTCAACAATTGTCTCACGGGTATTCATATCCCAATAGATTATTCTACCTGAATGACTAACACAAACAAGGACGGTATCGTTAACACCGAATGCTAAGGCAATCGCAGATTGAATCGATATACTCTGATTAATCCGTATTGTAAGTGGGGTTGAAAATGGAGGAAGTTCAGTTCGTGTTTTGAGATTCCATAACTGAATAGTAGGTCTAAGGTATCCACCAATCGCGAGGATGTTACTATCGGAGGAGAAGGCTATTGCATTGACCTGTCCGATAGTCTTATTGGGTAGAGCTATTTCCTCACCCGTTTTTACACTATAGAGATATATCCCTACATCGCTACCAACTGCCAGGAATTTTCCATCCGGTGAAAAACTGATAACGTTGATTCCACCTTTCCCAAGCCGCGCAATTGCACTTGCAGGTAATTCAGAACGAGTATCATGTTCATGAAAAACACGGGGATGAGGACCAGGCCCATGTCTCGGATTCAGTGTTTCTGGACTATTCAGGTTTTCACTGTTAGCAAATAATTTTTGTATTGGGGATGTATCT
This sequence comes from uncultured bacterium, assembly GCA_964623585.1. Lineage (GTDB taxonomy): Bacteria > Poribacteria > WGA-4E > WGA-4E > WGA-3G > MSPOR6. The sequence continues at coordinate 1,633 of CAZURU010000080.1, read as the reverse complement.
TCCACAGGATTGTGCTTTAGGTAAAGAAATGTGAGCGCATGTAATCTCTCTATCGGTGAGATATCCTGAATTTTGTTATGCTCGAGTCCAAGTACACTGAGTTTTGTTAAATTGGAAAGTGGTGATATATCCTTTATGTTATTACCGTCCAACCGTAATTCTGTAAGTTTAGTCATACCTGCAAGTGGAGAAATGTCGGAGATGTTGTTCTTATAGAGTTCCAATTTCTCAAGTTTGATCATGCCATTTAAAGGTGTAATGTCCTCAATTTTATTTTGATACAGTTTTAATTCTCTAAGTTCTGTTAATCCTTCAAGAGGTGAAATATCAGTGATGTTAGAATCATAGAATTCTAAGCTTTTTAGAGATACCATAGTCGCAAGGGATTCAATCTCTGGAGGAGGAACAAGAAATTTCAAGGATTTTAGCTTTGTTAAAGCTGAGAGTGGTGAGATGTCAGGAATAGGTTCACGGAATTCTAATGATTCAAGCTCTTGCAAGTTAACAAGCGGCGATATGTCCCTTAGCGGATTATTATAAAAATAGAGTGTGTTGAGATGTAATAACCCGCTAAGTGGTGCTAAATCACTGATCAAGTTATCATTTATGTCTAATCTTCTGAGTTGTGTCAGACCAGCAAGTGGAGAAATATCAATGATCTTATTGTTGCTGAGGTATAGACTATTGAGATGCTTCAAATTTGCCAAAGGCGAAATATCACTTAGAGGATTACTGTATATAGATACTTTAGTGAGTTCTGTTAAGTTCTTTAGAGGTGTAATATCATGAATCCAATTTTGACCGATTCTGAGTTCAGTTAGCTTAGTCAATCCGGCAAGTGGAGATAGATCCTTAACGTAACCTCTTAGGAATGTTAACTGTTTCAGTTGTGATAATTCTGCGATGGGAGATAGGTCCGAGATGCTATTGTTGTAGATCTTTAAAGTCTGTAGTTTAGTTAGTTTTGAAATTGGTTTAATATCACTTATAGAATGCGCATTTGTTATATTAAGTTCTGTTAGGTTGTTAGCTTTTTCAAGACCTTTTAGATCATAGATATCCGGTTCTGACCATCCGAGTTCTAACTCTGTCAATTCTTTCATTCTGCTTTCTGGAATTACGTCAGACTCTTCTAAATCCAATGCTCTCCTGATCAGTCCAGCTAATTGATCATCGGGTATGTTGACGTATTCTGATGGGATCTCAGTTTGAGAACAACAGATGAGAATAAGCATGAATGAAAAGAGTAGATACAGATATTTCATTTTAGCATTTCACGAATTGCTTGAGGATACTGATGAGGGCTTACGCGCATTTGAGTAAAGGATCATGATGGTTTTGTTTTGTGCTTTACAAAACCGATTGGTAATAAGTAGATGAGCGATAGTTTAAAATGTTTGTAAAGTCTGATAAGTTCAGTCTACATCTATGTTTATACTATATTTTAGTTTGACGTTCAAACCTAAATATAGTATAATTAGCATAATAAACATTATAGGGAGGATACATCCTCCCTATAATTGAAAAAACATTTGATAGTTGTTTTTTCTGATAATCTTCTGATACTTATCATTGTACAAAGTTTATCACAGTTTATCAGAAAAAAGCAACTCTTTTAACAACATTTTTAGTC
>CAZURU010000079.1:11404-15527 GCA_964623585.1 uncultured bacterium | reverse complement strand
ATCTTAAAAATCGGGAAAACCGAACTTGGTATCATTATTTAAGAGAAAACCCTCATCTAACAGAATGTGCTACGGCATTATTGAGACTTGTGCAAAAACTTTACACACCCGTGGTTTACTTAAATCTTCATTTGTAAAACAATCAGCAGATGTGCTATAATCAGATACGAAGTTCAATTCAGGCTATAGTAAAAACATCGCTCAAACACGGAATATATAGTAGGTTTTAGAATTATTTAGACTCTCTGCATCGGCGAGGTTAGGAAACCCCACCTACCGGGTAGTGACAATGTCAATTTATTTTTATAATTTACCATAATCTTTGATCTGCGTCAGAAATACCCTTATGAAATTAATGAAACTCTCAAGAAAAAAACTAATCTTTCTAATTCTTGCGATATTGGTACTTGCCATCGTCCTGTTCGGCGTCATTTATCATCAGACATCCTTGTGGAAACCTGAACAAAGCCTAATAACCTTACTTCCCGAATCACCAATATGTTATCTGACGTTCAAAGACTTGAAAGGTGTCATAAAGACATTTAATACAAGCGAATTTGGAAAACAGACAGCAAAAATGCCGATTCTAAGCGACATCAAGAAACAACTCTGGTGGAGAGAATTAGTCTATCAAAAGCAAGTTTGGGAATACGAAATGGGGGGAAGACTCGATTTAGCAGCATTCAACGGATATTTCGGTAAAGAGGCAATTTTAGCACTCTACCAACGTGAAGGTGAAGCCACATTTCTACTCATTACAGAAGTAGGCGGTAAAGAAAAACTGGCAATAGAAGCCGTTACAGCAACAGAAGCAATTGATCCACGATACGAACGAATTCAGACCGAATATGAGGGATTTACGATCAACACGATTACGGGGTTCCCTCTCAACTTCAGCTATACTTTCATCGGCAAGATTGGTGTGTTATGTCTGAACCCACTGCTATTGACAGAAATGATTGACATATATGGTGGCAAGAAAAGTCATTTCCTCGTCAAACACCCTAAGAAAGAAGCAATTCAGCAAAGTTATGAAAACGATACGAACACAGGTTATATTGATATTGCACAATTGGCAACAATGTTAAAGGCACTTGAATTGAATATTGGTGATATTATTGAACAGGTCTCAACTACGACAGACACCTCAAACTATCTTACTTTTGGAAATAGGGGTGAAGATGGCACTATCATATCACATATTACAGTAGGTGACACGGGAAAATCTTATCAGGCGAAACCTGATAAACAACAGACACATGTAGTCATACCTCATCAGACAGCTCTTGTCGTCTATAATCCACAACAGGATATTGATAGTCTGTGGGAGACTCTAAATGATTTTGTGCTGATAGAAACTGAAACTGAATCTACAACCAGTAGTTTCTCTAATCATATCATGCAAGAAATGACGATAGTACTGATCTCTATTCGTAAAGAACAGCTCCTTAGATTACCGTCTATTGTAATTCACATACCGATAAAGCATAAAACTGAATTTATTAGCGAAATTAATGCGCAGAGAAAGAACGGGGTATCTGTCGCTGGAAAATCCGTAGAATTTCTTCAACAGCAGTCATATAATGGCATCAGTATACAACCTATTCGATTACGACTGAATCTCCTCATGTCTCTTACAGGAGCGTACACAGTTGTTGACAACGATTTTTACTTCAGTACAACAACCTCTGGATTAGAGTCAATACTGGATACAAGATCAGTCCATGCAGGTGCATTGTCTGATCTTGTTTTCTCAAAAGAGAAAGATGTCGTTCAGACGTATATACAACCGGATGTTTTCATTCATGAGATTAAGAAATATCTGCCAACGATATCACTCTTAGTCTCTCTTACTGGACAGCGGATGGATTCTAAGACGGTCGACCAAATTACGCAAAATCTTTTTCCATTAGAGTCACTGGGACCGATCGCTATAGATGTCCGCAGCACTGAAAAGGGTGTAGATACCGAGATTAGGATTAAAATAGAAAAATAGATAATGGCAGATAGGGAGGTGGAAAAATGAAAGAGAAGAACGAAGAAAATAAGACACACAATAATGAAAAAAGTGTAAACCAAGTGAATGCGAATTCTGATGAAAACAGAGCAGAGCAAGATACGATCACGCCATCAATTCAACAACAGTTCAATGAACTAAAGAGCCAATATCTGAGTGAACGTTCAAATTCCATGAATCGCTTACTGACGTTCATAGGGATAGTGCTGCTTTTCTTTACAATACTTATTCCAGTTGTAACGGGTGTTGCCGGTTATTTTGTCTATCAGAAATACAGTGAGATACAATCCCAATTAGTAATCCAGGTAAATGAAACAAAGCGGCTTACTTCAGAGGCAGAAAAGTCTGCAAATGATGCGAAAAAACACTTAAGTGAAATAACAGAATATCAGACAACGATAAAAGGTATAATTTCAAAATTAACAAGCAAGGATTTCAAGAATCCTGACAAAATTGAAATACTAAAAACCTCATACCAAGACATTTTAAAAATGTCCACATTAACTGCCGAAGACCGGGCAATAATGGAAGCCTATAAACTGCAGAATGAAGGTAAATATAACGATGCCATTGCGAAATGGCAATCCATTGCAAATGCTACAGGTGTCAACCCAGAACTTATTGCACGGGCATTTTTCTCAATCGGATTTCTCCATGCCCAACAGCATGAGAACGATCAAGCCATCTCTGCTTATGATCAGGCGATTGCGTTATCCCCCAAATTTTCAGAAGCATTTAACAGTCGAGGGTTACTGAAAAATCTTCTTGAAGACCATGAAGCTGCTATCTTAGATTTTGATGAGGCGATACGTTTGAAGCCAGATTCTGCTGAAGCATGGTATAATCGGGCAAATGCAAAGAGAACATTAAAAATGCATGAAGCTGCTATTAATGATTATGATGAAGCCATCCGTCTATCACCAGGTTCTGCGGGTGTATATCACTATCGTGGTGTATCAAAGCGTGCACTTGGTCAACATCAGGAAGCGATCGCTGATTTTGATGAAGCGATTCGCCTACGACCAGATTATACGGATGCTTATGTTAACCGGGGTTCAACAAAACGGGCAATCGGTATGCCTGGGGAAGCAAAGAAGGATTTTGATAAAGCACAGGAATTGTCAAAAAGCAGTGAGAACAAGTTCTAACTATTTCCGTTTTGAGAGATACGCAGATAATGCATGGTCGAATGGTGTAGTCGTATCCATCTGCACATAGTCGATCTGACTTGCACCACAGCCGCGTCGGTAACTTTGGATAAACTCGTTCAGTTTTTCAAGATATGCTGATTTCAGTGAGTCAGCTTGTGTAGACAGTGTTTGCCCTGTTTCCATATCACGAAAAATAACAGACCCCTTATACGGGAATGTCATCTCTGCATGATCAAGCAGATGGAAAACAATCACTTCATGTTTCTGATGTCGCAGATGCTTGAGGGCTGATATAACCTGTGAAGGTTCATCGAGCAGGTCAGAAATCACAATAACCAATCCGCGTCTCACAATCCTTTTTGCCAGCTCATGGAAAAGGCTGCTTAAAGCAGTTTCCTCACCTGGATCTGCATTCTCTAACGCATCCATGATAGCGCGTAAATGTGTTGCAGCACCTCTCGGTGGAATATATTGCGTAATATCCGTATCAAAAAGTGCTAATCCAACAGAATCCCTCTGCTTCAACATTAGATACGACAGTGTCGCCGCAAGATAACATCCATATTCAAGCTTCGTTAGGTTATCATCATTGTGCTTATAGTTCATGGAGGCACTGGTGTCCAACAAGATATAAGCGCGTAAGTTCGTTTCTTCTTCAAACTTCTTAACATAGAACCTATCGGATTTTCCGTAGACTTTCCAATCAATATATCGTATTTCATCCCCTGGCATGTATTGTCTATGTTCGGCGAATTCTACACTGAACCCTTGATAAGGACTTTTGTGTAAGCCAGTCACAAATCCCTCCACTACGAGTCGTGCAACGAGTTCCATACCACCAATACGAGACAACGCAACCGGGTCAAGATATTTATGTTTTGTTTGCATATTCTTTATGTTCTCCCATCATTACTGTTCTAATTATATAGTAAGTTGTATAGAAAGGCAACACAAA
>CAZURU010000079.1:0-11304 GCA_964623585.1 uncultured bacterium | reverse complement strand
CTCCCATCATTACTGTTCTAATTATATAGTAAGTTGTATAGAAAGGCAACACAAATAACAATGTTCGCTCCTTGCTGACGGTTCGCTCTCTGCTGGCGAGGTTTTCCAACCTCGTCAAATTGTCTATTCACTTCCCCTGCTGGCGAGGTTTCCTAACCTCGCCAAATTAACTATTTACTACCCGGCGGAATGCAGATAAAGAGAATTGAGATGCAACTATCAACAAATTATTTCGTATTTATAGATGTTGGAAAAATAGCAAGAATAGCCACAGAAAAGGAGCATTATTAATGAGCCATCCGGTTTCGTATTTTGAAATTGCAGGTAAAGACGTCGAAGGGTTAGTTGGATTTTATAGTTCGGTTTTTGATTGGAACATACAGCAGGTTCATTCAGGTACTTACGGAATAGATACCGAGTCAGACAATGGGATACAAGGACACATTCTACCCGTTACAGACGATATGGGTTTTACAAATATGGTCAATTTATATGTTGAAGTAGAGAACCTACAAGATTATCTTAACAAAGCTGAAAGTCTCGGTGGAAAAACTATAGTACCCCCCATGGACATACCCGGAAATGGAGGGTCTTTTGCATGTATGCTCGATCCGAGTGGAAACTGCATCGGATTATATCGTTACCCCGATTCACACGAATAGCCTAAAATGTCTATTAGCCTAAATGTCTATTGAATAACGCCATAACCTACCAATATATATCAAAAGGAGATCGAAGGAAATGGGAAATCCTGTCACAATATTTGAGATAGCAGGAAAAAAAGAGGATAACTTGTGCGATTTTTATAGCTCACTTTTTCAATGGGATATCAAGCAAGATGATGACTGCGGCAATACCGTAAATACAGGATCTGAGATGGGTATTAACGGACATATTGTTCAGACAACAGGAGATATGCCAATTACAAATCATGTTACATTCTACATTGAGGTTGAGAATATTGAAGCATCCGCAAAGAAAGTGGAAAGCCATGGCGGTAAAGTCATTATGGGCCCCATGCCTGTTCCGGATGGTGAGGGCCTCTTTGCAATGTTTCTTGATCCGTGTCAAAACTGCCTCGGTCTGTTCCAGCCTTAATACCATTTCTAATGAAACGTTGCACAGCACAAACTAAGAGTTTATACTACAGTTTGGATGGAGCACATTATGAGCAGTCCTGTATTACATTTTGAAATCGGAGGTGAGAACCTCAAAGAGCAAATCGGTTTCTACAGTTCCGTATTCGGATGGAATATCTTTCCTTTAGATGAAGAATTATACATAGCTGACCCACAATCGGATATGGGTATAGAGGGACACATATTTGAGACGACGAAAGAGATGAACTTTAAGAACCTTGTTCTTATCTATGTGCAAGTTGATGATATACACGGTTGTTTAGACAAGGTAAGGGACCTCGGCGGTGAAATAGTTATCACTCCTCAAGAAATACCGGGTAGTTCGAGCCATTATGCCTTGTTCAATGACCCAAACGGGAATAGCATAGGACTGTTGCAACGCCGGCTATAACACAAGAAAAGGGACATATCACCGTTTGCGGCGTGTCGTAGAAACGAGACTCCCTCACCCGTTGCGGAGTGTCCTTAATCCTCAAACCCACGATATATACAAGATTTTAGGAGCATAACATGCCTAATCCAGTCACTAATTTTGAAATCGCTGGTGAAAAAAGTAAAACATTAAGTGCGTTTTATGAGAATGTCTTCAATTGGAAAATGAATGCTTATGAGGAGGGATACTACTGGTTTGAAACCGGTTCTGAAGATGCCAAAGGTATTGAAGGACATATATACCCGCCAAATGATGAAATGAAATTGGTAGAAGGCGTGCCTTTCGGTAACAACCCAACCATCTATGTTGCTGTTGAGGATATTCATGCTACGGTTGCGAAACTTGGGAGTTTGGGGGGCAAGGTCTTAATGCCACCAACAGTTGTATCTGATAAAGGTGAGTTAATAGGCATGTTTCTTGATCCGAGTGGTAATCGTATCGGTCTGTATGCACCGAATAGCAAACAAGGAGTAAATAACAATGGGTAATCCTGTGATGTTCTTTGAGATAGCAGGTAAGGACGGTGGGTCCTTGAGAGACTTCTATACGGCACTGTTTTCGGTCTGCATCAAAATTAGCAGGTTCATAAGTATTCGTATCGTATTCATAATAAAAGGAGCAATTATAAATGAGCAATCCAGTCATGTGGTTTGAAATAGCAGGTAGGAATGCAGATGAACTCTGTGAATTCTACCGAACAGTCTTTGAATGGAAAATTTCACCCGAAAACAGCGGTGTCTACCTATGTGAAACAGGTTCAGACGAAGGCATAAAAGGACATATCTTCCCAACAACAGATGAAATGCCATACACAAACCAGATCACCTTCTATATATCTGTCAACGACTTAAATGAAGCTGTAAAAAACGTCGAAACTCACGGCGGAAAAATACTTATACCACCGCAAGAAATCCCAGATAACATGGGATATTTTGCAATGTTTATTGACCCGAGTGGTAATATATTGGGTCTACACCAACAATAAGTGTGTCATTTCCATTCATACTTTATAATTAGTCATAATCTTCATGGACATACTAAAGTGTTGGAAACAGTGAAGTTATCCTATCTAACTTCACTGTTTTTTTATCAATCTATTGGATAGTCTGGACTGTCCACTATGCACAGTCTTAATAACGCTGCATGTCTTGATCAATTTCGCATGCCCATTTATCTATACCCCCCACAAGACTTAGTGTAGACTTAAAACCGAGTTGTTGTAGCAGGTATGCTGCATCAAGGCTCCGCATGCCCTTGTGACAATAGACGATGATCTCATCTCCAGGTGAAAGTTCCCCGAACCGTTTCGGTAGTTGTCCAAGCGGTATAGAGACCGCCCCATCAAGATGCACCACCTGAAATTCCCATTCATCTCTCACATCCAGAAGAATAAAATCCCTACCCAGATCCATCCTATGTTTTAGTTCAAAAGGATAGATCGTGTATTCTTCCAGATCTATCGGTAAGATAGCATCTTCTGCACTTGGGGCAGCTTTAGGAATATAGGTGTTATTGGAGTTCTTTCGGAACCTATTCCAAATATGCTCAAATGCTTGCTTGATATACTTCAACATATCTCACGCTTTAAACCTACTATTGTTCTGCCAACTTCTAAATGATGGTATAGTTTTCTGCTGTAGGTTGGGTAGAGCGAAGTGCCAGTTATTATTTTAATGGCGACATGATAGACACAATCCTTACGTGTCGGGTTTCGTTCCTCTACGCGACCTACATATTTAGTCTGGACTATCCACTACAATGTAATCCTAACTAAAACGTTAGTGTTATACCCAATGTTGGAACAATTGGTAATAGAGGTTCAGATTCTACAGAACAATCAATTAACTGATTACTATCTTCGTCTCTTATTTCACTGAATACATATTGGTCAATGTTAGAACGATTATATAAATTGAGTATTTGGAAATACCATGAAAGCGACCATCGTTTATATATACTCCGTTTTGTAATCCGAAAATCAAGACTGTGATAAGGTGGTAATCTTTCTGCATGCGGTTCACCAAATTGTCTGTTACAATTGGAATCTACTTTTTCGTGTATAAGAAGTGTTCTGGGTGTTCCCGTGTTGAATCTCCAACTAACATATAGCAGCCATGACGGTGCAAACTGATAGTTACTGTTCACATAAAGCGAATGTCTCCGGTCAGACTCGCGATATATTGTTATCCCTCCAGTTTTTTCCTCGGCGATCCCAAATGCGTAACCGAGACTCCAGGACAGACGGTTTGAGATTGCATGCGTAGTAAACAGATCAAACCCCTTGACATCTGCAGTATCAAGCTGAGTGAACACTTGAGTCTGCCTTCCAAATTCTCTGAGTCGCCCAACCAAATTGTCATAGTGTTTGTAATAACCTTCGAGTTTAATTAGAAGGTTGTTAGCGGCACTGTACTCAAAACCGAGGATATAGTGTATGGACTGTTCTGCGGAACCGACTGTAGCGATACCGTCTTCCACTGGTAATGAAATCAGGTCAACAAGTTGATGGTAAATACCCCAGGCACCTCGCAATATAAGATTCTCATTCGCTTTGAAAACTAATGCCACACGCGGTCCGATTTCATACTTCGTTATATCATCAATACGAGAGTCCTGAAAAATATAACGTCCACCGATATTCAGTGCAAATTTAGCATGTATTTGCCATTCGTCTTGAAGAAAGAGTTTAATATCATTACCACTCTGATTAACGTTAACGTCAATTTCATCAAAATTGTTTATACCTTCGAGACGTTCTTTCGCAAAATAATCATATCTTGCATCCGACCATCTCCACTCAATACCGCTGCGGATCGTGTGTTGATTATGGATGGTTGATGTAAATTCTACCTTTGTGCCGTAATATAAAAAGTCACGATAATCAAAATCAGCATCTCCTGATTCTTTCTCTTGTCCAGATGAGCCGCCATAGAAGTAAATATCTGTCCAATGGTTTGTACCAAACATGTGTCGCCAATTCAACCACGTTGTTAAGTTGTCATAGTTAGACTCTAAATTGTTGCTAACATCATCAGCACGTACAAGGTTATAGTCCCAACCGTATAACCCGTTAAGTGTCAGCGTGTCAGTATCTGTAATTTGCAATTTAAACTTTCCGTATACATCGGAGTATTGCGGTTTAAATCTGTCATCAATATTAGCGAGTGCCAGGATAAGATCAACGTACCCGCGGCGTGCTGATAGTAACCATGCCCCTCTATCGGTTAAGGGTCCTTCAATTTGAGCAGTTGCATTGATGAGATCTAATCCGAAATTCGCTGAGACTTTTTCCCTGTTTGGTTCTTTTGTGGTAAGGTCAAATACACCCGACATTTTCTGTCCATACTCAGCTGGAAATCCTCCCATCAGAAGGTCAGCCCTTTGAATTAACCCGAGTCCAACAATTGAGATTGCCCCCCCGAAATCCTGTAAATGGTAAGGATTATAGAGTTCAATTCCATCTAATCTGACTGCGACACCGTCCTTTTCACCGCCTCTGACACTAAAACGTGCACTATAGTCGCTTGCTGTGACTCCAGGGAATATGTGTCCTGACCGCATTATATCATTATCTATCAAAGGGAATTGTTCAATTTCTGTCTTAGAGATTGAAATTTGTGGTGTAGTTCCTTCATGAATTGTGAATTTTCCTGGTGTAACGACTATCTTATCAAGCTTTATCGGTTCTTGGTCTTCCTCTGCCCCAACCGGCAGCAGGAAATCCGTAAGCACAACAAATGAAAAAATGAGGGATAATGTAATGTGAACTAACCTGAGATTGAACATTTAACATCTTTCCTGAGCAAACTGAATGAATGATATAGATTATAACATTCTGAAGAGTGGTATGTCAAGATTAGTAGTGTCATGTGGCTGAGGCATTTCCTGACACAATAGATAAGGATGGGGTAGCAAGAAGCATTAATTCTTCTGGGTGCAAACATCCACAATTGAATGCCTCTGCGCCTAATAGCAAAACGTCTTGACACTTTCCCATTTAACATGGTAATTTATGCTAGGTAAACATTATATTTTCAAACCTTATTTTTGATGGAGAAGAATCTTGAGTATTGTTGTTCACGTCACACACGAAGCCCTACAGAAAATGGGTGGGATCGGTGCAGTTTTAGATGGATTGTTGACTACCAAAAACTACAACGAAGCGATTGAACGCACCTTCCTCGTCGGTCCACTTTTTTCTGGTGCAGATTTAGGGTCTTTAGATTCTGTGTTGTATCATGCAGCAGCGGGGGCAAAAGAGACTCCGCATGCATCGGCACTCAGCGATATTGAAACAACATTTCACGTTGAACTTGTCTACGGTCGGCGAAGGTTTGAAAATAGAGACCACAACATTACGACACTAACCGAGGTGATATTAGTCAATGTTGCTAATAGTAACGAAGACTTGACAGGGAAATTTAAATGGGAGCTTTACGAACATTTTGATATAGATTCTGCGCGTTATGAGAGTGAATGGGAGTATGAGGAGTATGTACGACTTGCCGAACCTGCCTATCAGGTACTACAGGTGTTAATAGGCGAAGAAACAGAGACGCCTATTTATATTATATCTCATGAATTTATGGGGATGCCGCTTGCGCTGAAAACGCATATTGAACGGAAAAATGGTAATGGTGCTGAAAACATGCGGACCGTATTTTACGCGCATGAAGTGGCAACAATCCGTCCCATCGTAGAGGGGCACCCCGGACACGATGTTCGCTTTTACAATGCTTTAGATTTGGCAAAATCACAAAACCTGTTGATCGGCGGTGTGTTTGGTGATCCGTTCTGGTATTACAAGCATGCTCTGATTGACAAGGCACATCTATGTGATACGATCTTTGCTGTTGGTGATCTTGTGGTAGATGAACTCCGCTTTTTAGCACACCCGTTTGAGACGTTTCCTATTAATCTCGTCTATAACGGTATCCCCGCGTATGAATTGCCTTTAGATGAAAAATTACAGTCAAAAGCACGGTTGCAGAAGTATGCACGAACGCTTCTTGACTATCTTCCTGATTACGTTTTTACGCATGTTACACGGCTCGTTAAAAGCAAAGGTCTGTGGCGAGACTTAGAAGTGTTGACACATTTAGATTCTCTGCTTGCATCTAATGACAAGACAGCTGTTCTGTTTATTCTCTCAACAGAAATTGCGTCAGGTCGTCTACATGAAGACGTTCTTGAAATGGAGCGTGAATATGGTTGGCCCATCCATCATAAAATTGGTTATCCCGATTTGGTTGGTGCTGAGATAGAACTGAACAATGGTGTTTCTGCGTTCAACCTGCAATCTAAAGCGATCAAGGTCGTTTTTGTCAATCAGTTCGGATGGAATCAAGCCACTTGTGGCTCACGAATGCCGATTGAGATGGAGTTTATGGATATCCGTAAGGGTAGTGATGCAGAATTTGGACAATCCATATATGAACCTTTCGGTATTGCACAGGTGGAACCGCTGAGTTTTGGTGCAATCTGTGTTGTGAGTAATGTGTGTGGGTGCTGCGGTTTTATCAAACATGCAACGGACAACCGTGAAGTGCCAAACGTTGTTATGGCTGATTATACACATCTGAATTCCTCTCTGAAGTCGTTAGAAGATGTGCTAAATATTGGGTTGGAAGAACGTACACAGATTGAAGTCGAAAATAGTAGAGACATCGCGGCAAAACTACTTGGTCGTCTCCCAAGAAAACCGCGCGATGTTGAGGATATGATTAAGGAAGGTTATGAAATTGCCTCTCGTATGAGTTGGGAGGTTGTTGTTAAAAATTATTTTTTGCCTGGATTGGAACAGGCGTTATAATAGTAGTAGTAGGCACACGGAGTGTGCCTACTACTACTATTAAGGAGGATTGTTTTTGTTATGCAAGAAGTACGTAATTCTAATGAACCTATGCCATTATCACTCAATGAAAAACTGATGACACCGGAACAGAAGTTCTTTTTTGACCTACGCGGGTGGGTTTTATTACCATCAGTTTTGTCAGAGTCGGAAATTGATGAAATGAAGGCGGAAGTGTATGCAGGGGCAATACATAGCTACGTAGGAGCACTTCAGAATTTACTTGATCACCCTGCAATAGTTGGTATACTCAATGAAATTCTTGCTGATGAACGATTTATCTTTGATGATTGCTACGGTTTTCGATGTGAGAATTCGATTACGACGGTTAGGAAACCGGGCTGGAGCACGCATTCTGATAGAGGCACTGCCGTACCGCATGTTGTGCGGCCACCACAACAAGCAAATGCAATGCGGTATCAGGTGGCAGGAGGAAAGATATACGCTGGACTGACACGGGTGATTTGGGAACTTGAAGAGGTGAAAGCTGGACAAGGAGGCACTACTTTTCTAAGTGGGTCCCATAAGGCACATTTCAACTATGGTGGACCAGACCCAAACCGTCCGAATATTAGTGAATCTCCCTGGGAGGAGAATATAAAGGGCATGATGGAGGATTATAGCTGTCCACCTGGATCAGTACTTATTTTCACTGAGAGTGTTATACATGCTACGAACAATTGGACAAACCCTGACAATCCACGATGTGCAGTCTTCAATTGTTACAATTCAATCTGGGCACAATGGTTTCGTTTGAATCTTAGTCATGAAATAATAGAAAAGATGCCGCCGAAACGTCAATCTTTATTCCGTGGGACGTGGGCAATAGGCGGTGGTCCTGGCGGGAATCGTCAGTATTCGTTGGATAATGCTACGAAATAGTATTAAAACTATCAAGGAGATATTAAATGTCAAAAGAAACGTTAAATGGTACACCTGTCCCGATGACTGAAGAACAGCGGTTTTTCTTTGATCTTCGCGGTTGGATTCTATTGCCATCTATTTTGTCTGATTCGGAAATAGAAGAGATGAAGGCGGAAGTGTACGCGGGAGCAAGGCAGAGTTATCAGGGGGCATTACAAAACTTACTTGATCATCCTGCTATAGTTGGGATTCTCAATGAAATACTATCGGAAGACCCTTTTGTGCATGAAGATTCCTACGGGTTTCGGTGTGAAGGGTCATTTACAACTGTCCGAGAACCGGGATGGAGTAAGTTGTCACGAGGTGACAACGGTTTGCCACACGTCGTACGTCCACCGCAACAGGCTAATGCGATGCGATATCAGGTTGCTGGTGGCAAGATATTTGCTGGACTGACACGTGTAGTGTGGGAACTTGAGGAGGTGAGAAAGGGAGAAGGGGGCACGTCTTTTCTTAGCGGATCACATAAGGCGCATTTCAACTACGGGGGTCCTGATCCTTTTCGTCCAAATATCGGCGAGTCTCCTTGGGAACAAAGCATGCGGGATACGATGGAGAACTATAGCTGCCCACCCGGTTCTGTCGTTATCTTTACTGAAAGCCTTGTGCATGCTGCGAACGATTGGACAAATCCTGATAATCCACGTTGTGCTGTCTTCAATTGTTATAACTCCATTTGGGCACAGTGGCACCGTTTGAATCTGAGCCATGAAGTTATTGAAACGATGCCAGCGAAACGTCAATCGTTGTTCCGTGGGACATGGGCAATTGGCGGTGGTCCGGGAGGGAATCGCGCGTATTCGTTGGAGAATAATACGACGTGACGATAGTATTATATCACACATAAATTGAATTTGCAATACAGATACAATTCATACTCTATTGGACTGTCCAAGTAAAACTTGTAGGATGGGTAGAGCGAAGCGAAACCCTATAGGTGTAATTCTCCTTATGTGTGCACCTATTTTGCCTTCAACCCACTACCTGAAAGGATGGATACGGTTGTATCTTCACTGTTGATGATGCCTTCTTGTCGAAATTTTTGATATGCTTTTATGACGACTGCTGAGGTCGCTTCGACGTAGATGCCTTTTTCGGCGAGTATTTCTTGTCCTGCTTTGATATCGGCGTCGTCAACTGTGGTAAATGCTCCGTTAGTATATCGGATTGTATCTAATATCTGATGTGCACGGATTGGGAGTTCTGCAGTAATGCCTTCGGCAAGGGTGGGTGCTGTTTGGGGCATTCTTGTAATGATGGAAGTTTTGTCACGGTAGGCGTTATATATCGGACAACAGGTATCGGGTTGTACGCCGAGTAGTCGGGGGACATGTTCAATGATACCCTCGTCGTAAAGTTCTTTGAATCCGAGATATAAACCGAGATAGATGCTGCCGAATCCTACTGGACAGATGACATGTGTTGGTGGTGATCCATTAAACTGTTCAATGATTTCATAAGCGATTGTCTTTGTGCCTTCTAAGAACATCGGATGCCAGTTGTGTGAGGCATAACAGGTATTTTGTGCTGCTTTCTTTACCGCCTCTGTTGTTGCCATACGGTTGCCTGGGATTAGTTCTAATCCTGCCCCGTAAGCGGAAATCTGGTTTAGTTTGCTTTTTGATGTGGATTCTGGACAGTAGATGGTGCATCGGATACCCGCTCTTGCGGCGTATGCTGCGATTGCTGCGCCTGCATTCCCAGATGAGTCTTCTACGACTTCGGTGACGCCGAGTGATTTGAGATACGTGATGAGGACAGATGCACCACGATCTTTGTATGAACCTGTTGGACAGAGATAATCTAATTTGACGTAGTGTGATTTATCATCTGGATATAAAGGAACGATGGGGGTTATGCCTTCATTGAGCGTGATTGGAGGCGTATTGGTAGAAATTGGGAAGGTTGATCGGTATCGCCACAGTGATAGTGATGTGGTGGTGGAATCCGCTGAATACCGTGTTGATGGGTGTTCTCGAATTGATAATGGGGAACCACAGTCGCATTGGTATCGTAGCGGTGATTCTTCATAATAGGTGTTGCATTTTGTGCAGAGGAATAGCATGGTTTAGATCTATCAAAAATATAATTCGGTAAAAGCGAAATTACCCCAGGTCGGTAGGTGCGGTTTCCTAATCGCACCAGTTGGGTATAACAATCGGAATTTCCCTCTGAATGAATACTGATAACTGACGGCTATCTTAGTTAAATATACCCCGTAAAACTGTCGTTAATGGACTCTCGGTTATTTCATAAAGATACACTCTGTTCCCATGACCATCAATTACATGGAGTGCTATTAGACTGTCCAGATATTTTGGATAATCTAACTCCACTTTTGCTTTTTTTTCACCTTGCAACGTCAAGACATCCTGCAAAAAGTATGTGTATCCTCTGTCGAAAGTTCTCCATTCTGTTTCGTTTTCCGTAGGGTCTATCTTATCTTGAAAACCGGGCGGAGGATTCTTACTATAAGATCTTGCTAACAAACGGACTTGAGATATACCATCAACGTCTTCTATCTCTAATCGAAGTTTATTTCTATGACGTGAGGGTTTCTTAATAATCGTTTTTTTGTCAAAAAACACCTGTTCTGAATTAAAGAATCGGTTACTACTTAACCATAGCGCGCTATCTTTTGACAGATGTTTCGACGCTCTACCATCCGACATCAGATAAGAAGAGTCTCTATAATCTCGGTGTAATCCGAATTGTTTTCCAAACTTTTGTGCCAGGGTATGTGTTGTGAATCGGTTGATAGGTGTTTTAGCTATAATATGTCCCCCTTTTTCTCTAATCATAGAACCTCTTATGGTTAGTTCCATATTTCGCGGCTTTTCTCTTAACACTTCTATCACCTTTTTCAAATCAGCAGCTGTGAAATCCTTTTCATCTGTTTTCTTTTCTCTACTTTTTTCTAAGATGATGAAATAGAGATTGTTGGATAACTCAAAACG
>CAZURU010000078.1:0-15530 GCA_964623585.1 uncultured bacterium | reverse complement strand
AAGTGGGGTAGTCCAGTTGATGTTATTAAGTATGTGACGGTAGAGTGAAAACTTTGGAATTATTAAACTTATTTTAGACAGGTATGCTATTGTATACATGCCTTTTTTTCTTTCCTACCGCCCTTTTTCCCTATTTATTTCTCTCCGAGACTTTCTTTCATTCCTTTATTGACGCACCTTTGCCCGTATGTGAGTGTATCTAATCCTTCTGCTTCCAGGCATTTTTGGAATCTTTCATCGCTGTAATATCCGAGTATTGTTCTGAATACTTTTCTGACGGCGTATGATGGGAGTGGATTTTCAGATTGTGACACGCAGTCGAGGTGTTCAGCGAATTTGAGTGTTTTATCGTCCGTTGTATTTGGGAATGAGATTTTTACTGATTTTGACATATTTGACATATTTTTATTATAGTTGATTTTAGTATTGATTTATAGTAGTGCGATTAGAATTATGGGCTTAGCGGGTCTGAAATGGTCTTTTTGTGTCCATATTTCTTATTTTGCTTATTGTGTATTGTTATTTATCGGTGCTATTCTGTAATTATGAGGGTTTGGACACAGAGTCTGAGGCTGGTTCCGACAGTTAGCATTTGATGTTAGTACCCGTGGTTGCTTTGCCGCATCAGCAGTTCTCAAATACAAAAACAAAACGGATATTAGGTTTTCAACCAAAAGACAACTTTGAATGGATGTGGCATAAAAAGAAGGATAAATAGTACCTTTGCTTTAGTCTTATAGAATGGTTTGCAACCCACGATAATCTATGTTAAACTTGTGATATATAAACACCTATTACACAGACGCGATTTGCAATCTTAGCAACTAACACCTTCGGAGAAAACAGTATGGCTACCGTTGATATACCTGTAGAACCAAAAGTAGAACACCTACTTAATAGTGTCAAACAACTATCCCCGGTTGAGTTAGATGAATTTATGCAAAAATTCACAGAATGGCAGCAACAAAAGGATATATCTATAGACGAGGAACTTGATGCTGACGCTTCAGATGACGAAGTGTTAGACTACATCAAGAATAACACACGTTTACCCGAAAAAGAGAATCGACGTTATTGGGAATTGCGACTTAAGCGAGAGGACGCAGATTTAAACAACCACGAAATGGTTGAATTTGAGGGTTTTGTGACAAAGTTGGTAAATATGAACGTCAAACGTCTTGAAGCACTAACTATCTTAAGCCACCGATGGAAGAAACCTGCAATCGACATTTTATCAGAATATGGCTTAATCATATCCCAATTTGATGAACCCGATTATTATGAATCTATTTCTCATGTAATGCAATCGGAAACCTAAAGACAGGAATATTGTAAAAATGGCATTTACTGCTCGTATTCCTGTCCATATACGCAAACAAGTCCAAGAACGGGCAAAAGGATTTTGTGAATATTGCAGAACACCTGACAATATCGCTACCTCTTCTTTTCATTGTGAACATATCGTTCCTCAAGCAATTGGTGGAACAAATTCAATAGATAATTTAGCGTGGGCTTGTCCGCGTTGTAACAGTCATAAGCATACAAAAACACATCCAGAGGACCCTCAGACAAATCAGCGTATGGAACTGTTCAATCCTCGTCAAAAGTTGTGGAGTCGACACTTTATGTGGAGTGGAGATTTTCTAATTATCGTTGGACGTACCCGCATAGGAAGGGCAACTGTTCATGCATTGAATATGAACAGTCCACAGCAGAGACATTTGCGTAGAGCATTGCTTAGTATTGGAGAGCATCCAGCATATACTGTATGACCAATTGACTATGGACATTAAACTCTTGGCACACCGCGGCGGAATGGGACGCGCACCCGAAAATACACTCGCATCGTTTAAACAAGCACACATTGATGGAGCAGATGGATTTGAAGTTGATGTCTGCCTAACACAAGACAAAGAACCCGTACTAATCCACGTAGATTTCAACCGAAATGATATACGAAAAGCGACCAGATGCACGACACCACTCAATCAACTAAAATGGAAAGACGTGCAACACATAAATATGCTAAACTCTCAGGAACCTGTCCCACACCTTGATGACGCACTCCGGTTTGCAAAAGAAAACGATTTCCCATGCTTTGTTGAACCTAAAACCGATACACCCGAAATCCTGCCAATCATCATAGAACGAATCCATCACTTTGATGTCGTCCACCTCGTCAGCATCCTCACATTTTACCGTTGGAAACATCTGCTCATTGACGCGAAACGATTAGAACCCGACCTCACAACCAGCGCAATTCTGATTAACCCGATGGCAAACTTCCTCAAAGCAGCAACCGAGATAAATGTGAACCGCATCATCCTCGGTTGGGATAGATTTAATCATTTCGCTCTATACAATTCATTCACCCGGTCAATACCACGTCAAATATGTGAACTACAAGACAACGGATTTATCGTAGACGCAGGTTTTATTCTTGCTTACAAAGATGTAACATGGGCAATCAAAAACAACATTGAAGGTCTATGGGTAGACGACGTGCCTTATATCAGAGGTTGTGTAAAACAGATTTACAATGAAACGGAGTGAAGAATTACAAAAAATGAACGTCACTGTCTGCAATCCACTTCTCAGAACGCCTCTCTCACTAATTGTTGACGATTCGTGTCCTGTCATCAACCTTACCTACTATTGGATACAGCAGAGGCATGATTGGAAAGCGAAACATCAACCGAACACACCTCCACAACGCTGGGAGGGTGATGCAACACAGCATAAGAAAATGCCAAACACAATCCCTGCCGATTTCGCCTGGGAGTGGGCAGAGTGGTGCTGGGAAAACGGTGTGAAAGGTAAATTTAGCCTTATCCCTTACCCCGCAGGTATCGGGCGTGTTGATGAAGGATTTCTCAATTTCCCAGCACAAGAATATCAGTCGTGGCTGCGGATTTACCGCGAGATTATTTGGCCTAACTTTGACATAACACCTGAAATGTTAACACACACTGCTGTCGTTGATCTGGAAACATTATCACTTACCGACGAATGGGAACAGGTAGAATGGGTTGACCCTCCTATAGATAAACTCACAGATTATATTATCACAGCAATGGAAATGCTTAATAATGTTGGTATCCCGTGTGAAGGTGTAACGAGCCCCGGTGCGTTTGGAAAACGACAAGAGACTGCTTACGCACAAGCCGTCTTAACCGCATCACAGGAGGTCAACAACGATCCACGTCCCTTCTATTTTCTCTGGCTTAAACATGATGAACTTCCAGACGTCCCTATCTACCACGTTGAGAAGGAGAAAGGAATCGCTATTGCAAGTATTGTTGCATGTGCAGGCGACTGGTTTGGCGGGTGGACAGGGTACGACTTAGGTGACCCAGACCGATTTATCACAGAAGATTTACAAGGCGGAAGACTACCACCAATCCTTGAAAAAGAACTCCCATGCGTGCTTGTTGGACATTGGCCCGGATTCTATTTCAACGGGGAAAAACTCGGGTTTGATGTGCTAAAAACTGTCAAATCACGACTGGATGATTACGACCCGGATGGCACGAAAACTATCTGGATGAAAAACTCAGAAATCGGACACTACTGGATGGCACGAGAACTTACTGACATTACAGTCCTTGAAGAAGAACGAAAAATAAAACTGTCCACACAGTTTCCAACCGCAAATTTTACCATGTCTGTTGCCAGGCCTATTGAACGTCCAATACGACATATCCAAGTTACTGGATGGGATTTACGCGAAGTACATTCTCGACGCGATTTCCAGAGAGATACGTTCCTCCGTGAAGGAAAGCAGACTTTCATCGCCATAGATTTGGAAATTGGAGAAACAGAACTCGTCCTTACGGTATAAGAATCCTGCCTCAACTTGCAATTATTTTAGCACCCGTGATATAACTGGATTCTTCACACAATAAATATGCAATAACATCTGCCATCTCATGCGGTTCACCAAGCCTACCCAGCGGTGTCGTTGCTCGGAGTTGTTCAACCATCTCTGCTGATACTTCACTTAACATATCCGTGTCAATTGCCCCTGGTGCTACCGAATTGATCCGTATATTGTGTTTCGCCAACGGTCCACAACACGATTTTGTCAGAGAAATAATCCCGGCTTTTGCAGCCGCGTAGGGTAATTGGTCAGGCCGGACAGCCAACGCAGCTATTGAGGATACATTGACGATACGTCCAAACTTCCGCTTGATCATGCCATCCTTGACGCTCCACAAGACATTGAAGGGGCCTGTTAGGTTGATATTGATGATTCTGTCCCAATGCTCAGGTGTAAGTTCATCAAAGGTCATATCGCCGACATCCCCAGCGTTGTTCACCAATAATTCGATAGGTCCAAGTTTCTTCGTCACCTCAGTAACCATTCTGTTTACAGCGTCTCTATCCGAAATATCCGCTTGAAAAGGCAGTGCTTTCTGTTTATATTTCCCGTAGATTTCAGCACAGACATCTTCCGCTTTTTTAACTGCATGGGAATAGTGAACGGCAACAGATGCCCCTTCACTGGCAAGTTTTTTTGCGGTTTCTTTACCAATCCCGCGGCTACCGCCGGTTACCAGTGCTACCTTCTCCTGAAATCTCATCTATGTCTTTCCTTTGGTAATTATACCATTTCTATTAATTAACTTTTCATTACCGGCTGTTTAGAAATGAAACGGGGAACGGCACAATCTAACAGAATGTGCTACAGTAAAGCAACATTTTCAAGTAGAAATGGTATTACATAAAACCTATTCTATGCTATTCGCTAACAAGAATACTTTCATCCACATCAGGCGTAACAGGATCGTCAATCTCAAGCATTCTGTACCATGATTCAAAGTCAAGTTCCGGTTGTCCCCACTGAAAATTGTAATCAAATGAATACGGTACTGCATATCGTTTTTCAAGCAGGTCTTCCGCAACCGAAATCCTTTCACCGTTGATGTGAAGAAAGACATCAGCAACTGTTCGCCCTGCGTAGGTACCGAAATCAGGATCACGAATTTCCATTGTGAACGGGACATCATCAACAGCAGATTGTTCAACGAGACTTTTTAGATAATCCCTTGCTTCCAATCCGCGTTCCTTAGCGCGATCTTGTTCCTCTTCAGGATACTTGCTTGACCGTCGGATTTCTGCTGCATCTATTCCCCGTATGCGTATATTTGTATAGATATAGATGCCATCTTCACGTTTCTGTATACCGGGCCAAGCTTCAAAATCCCCTGGCAGCGGTCCTGAATTATACGCATGAAATAGAATCAACACGTTATTGATGGTATCAGCATCGTAAACATCGTCAAAGTCTGTGATGCTTCCATAGTATACAGGTTCACCTTTTTCGTAGTCTATTTTTGAGAAAACCTTACAAGTGAAATAGATCGCAGTTTCATCTTCAGTAAGTGTACACTGATTACTGTTGTAGTAGACATTTTTCCCAAAAACAGTTGCCTCGTCACAACTGACAAGTGATAGTACACTAAGAATCGCGATGATTAATAGTATGTGTTGCCCTAATAGCATGTGTTGAATAAACGTGTCGCGCTGGCAGTCTGACTCATAAAAAGCATTCATTAGATGACACCGATATCTTTCAAATGCTGCAACGAATCCGCAACGCGCCCTTGAACACCTGCTTCATCAAGGTTTTCACCTTCAATACCCTCTAATTCCATCGTGAAGGGACCATAAAACCCTGCAGCATTCAACGTGTGAAATACCGCCTTGTAATCGACCACACCTTCACCCAACGTTGGAAAATGCCAAGTCCGATACCCACCATTTGTATCCTTCAGATGAACAGCACCCACATAGTCAATAATCTTTTCTACTTCTGTAACTGCATCGACATCATGATTATAGTAGTAGACATTTCCCGTATCAAAATTGATGCGGATGTTGGGATGATTAACACCCTTCATTGTTTCAAGCGCAACATCCCCATTGTGTGCCATATCTGGATGCGTTTCTAAACAGACTCTAACATTTAAAGGCTCAGCATTTTCACCGATAGCACGGAGACGGTCATATACAACACGCTTATCAGTCTCTCCAGCGTGGACGCTAACAAAAATAACCTTAACATCCATCTCATTTGCAATGTTCAGTGTCTTTTGAAAGTCCGTAACAACTGTCTCAGACTGCACATCACATCTACCGAGTAAACTGGTTGCTGTCAGTCCATGTGCTTTTAAATCCGCCTGCAATTTATCAACTGCATCATCAGCAGGCACACCGATTTCAACATTCGTCAAACCGATTTCTGCTAAATGTGTATAAGCATTCGCACCAAATTGTCTATAGCTACCTAAGTTACATGCAATGATGTTTTTCATTCTTTCTCCTTATTTTGGAATTATGCTACGGGATTTTCCGCAGCACCGTATTACACAATAAAACTTCAAGTCCAAACAGAAGCGCAGCCGGTATTAGAAAATACGCTGCCATCTCTTTTTCTTCTCTATAATCAACAACCTTAAATTCAGTTTTTTCGAGTTGATCAATCTCAGTATAAACATGTCTTAGTGATTGTACATCTGTCGCCCGAAAATATTTACCACCCGTAATATTGGCAATCCGTTTAAGTGTTTCTTCATCGAGATAGGTCCTTACTTCCCGATACCGTTTACCAAAAGTCGTATCTTCATAAGGGATAAGTGCTCCCCCTTCTTTACCCATGCCGATAGTATAAACCTTAATAGCAATTGACTGTGCTAATGACGCAGCTGTTCCAGGGTCAATTGATCCTGCGTTGTTCTCACCATCTGTCAACAAGATGACGATCCTGCCAGTTGATATTTTTTTTGTCGTTTCCGGCACTTGCAACCGATTCGTAGTCGTTGCAATCGCATCCCCGATGGCTGTTCCATCTTTTAATTGCCCTCCTAATGCCACTTCTACACCCTCAAGTATTTCTATTAGCAGTGTATAGTCCAATGTGAGTGGACATAAAGTATAACTTTCACCAGAAAACACGACCAAACCAACGCGATCACTCTCACGATGTTTTAGGAAATCTCGAATAACCGACTTTGCAGTTTCAAGTCGGTTCGCATCCTTCACATCCTCTGCACGCATACTTTCTGAGATATCAAGTGCCAAAATAATATCTATACCTTCCGCAAAGCGATGTTCCTGACTTTGTGACAGTTGTGGTCTTGCAAGCGCAATAATAAGGAGCGATATGACAATGAATCTTAGTATCTTGAGCGATGGAAGTAGTCTAACAGATAGTGATCTCGGTATTTCCCCAACATGCCGCATCTCACCGATACGGATAGCAGGTGCGTATGAACGGTGCCACCGAAGATAGGCCACCCATAAAGGTAATATAGCGAACAGAACTAAAAAAATCGGTGATTCAAGATGCATTATTACGAACTCTTTCAGACCAATGGACGTTCTTATTAAAACTTTGTGTTGACACTGCCATAATGATTGATAGTATGCATAGTCCGACACCGACGACATTGAAAAGAAGGAACGTCACCCAGTCAACATGCGGTATCTCAGTCGCCATGAAGTACGGGACAAACCCAAAAATCACAGCGAGCGGTTTCAACCTACCCGAAAGAAGTGTGCTGCCGAGTGTATAAAAAATCGCAGTCTTACCGCATATAGCAAGCGGAACCAAAAGGCAGAGACACAATATCAATAATGGAAAACCTACTATAGAGAGGATGATTACCCAGATAGCCACAGGGATAACGATAAACATAAGCAGACTAAATAGGATGCTACTGATTGGTCTTTCTACCAATATTGAACTTACTGCATAGATAGGTTTGCGAAAAGTCAGTGCCATCAATAGATACGTCAATAGCAGAAGTCCAAATTTTAGCGTTGTAAATCTAAAATTGCGATGTTTCCTAATATCCCAGACAGTATGCGGATTCATCAGTAGATGCGCCGTTGCAGGAAGAATTCGCCATCCGTTGCTGACGATATGTTTCTCAGTCGGCTCATAATCTCCCGTTATTGTGCCACCGACAACCTGTAACAACCCTTCTACCTGTGCGTCTTTGGACAGTACAATATCTCCACCGATAACCAATACATTTCCAGTTACTGTCCCATGTATAGTAGCATCACCCGAAATCATAATCACCGTTTTAACGACTTCATCAGGTTCTACATAATAGTCATTCACAAGTTTGAAAATTCGCGTGGTACCTTCCCACTTATACGGGGTAGTATCTATTTCATTAACGGGCTCTTCATCTTCCCCTTCTTCCTCAGTGATGGGAGTCGTCTCCTCATTGTCATTATCATCTTCCCCTTCTTCCTCAGTGATGGGAGTCGTTTCCTCATTATCAATATCATCAAGGATTTCTTCAGAAGTAACAGGTTCAGCATTTTGGTCCTCAACCTCCAAAGTCGACTCATTTTCTGTGGATGTTGGTGTATCTGAAGCCTCCTGTTCATCGTTTTCAACAACCTGTTCTTCAGATTCATCGTTTTCAACAACCTGTTCTTCAGAGGGTGCTTCATTAGATTCAGCCTCTGTATCCGGTGTCTGGCCAGATACAAGCTGAACGACAAGGACAATAAAAATAAAAGAAATTAGTGCTATCTGTTTTATATTCATCTCGCTTACCAAAGTAAAATAGGGTATCTATATAAGTTTTTCAACAATCACTCTATCTATTATAGGTAGAAAAACTGTAGATGTCAACTTTTTTCAGGTTTGACGAACAGACAAATAGGGGGTGGGTAAAGTTTTTGTAAAAAAAGTTTTCTGCTGACATTGAATGGTTTTCTTTTCTGACGAATTAACTTTCTGTAATAGTCCTTCTGAAGGTAGCATTGAGTTGATCGCATTTAGCGTTGTAATCCTATAATTTTGTAGCGTTTCTCCTTTCAAAATCTTACCGTACGGTAAGAATTATCTTACCGTGGTAAGATTTGGTAAATTGGTTATGGTGTTAGTTACAGTAAGGTTTTGTAGCGTATTTTTTGATAGAGTCAAAATTTTAAAATTGCTCAACGGTAAGAAATTCTCACCATGTTGAAATATGCATGAAAATATTGGATTTTTGCTGGTATTATGATTATTTCTGGACATTTTGTAGAATAGCATTGTGAACACCTTTTACATAAACTATTGGTATGTGTATATATAACAACTACTAATTGTAATATAAATATATGTATTTGTCAAGTTAAAAGTAAAAATAGATTAAAATTGTTCGCTATAAAGAAGCTTAATCTAACAGGATGTCTATTAATGGTGAATGTTAAGGGACAAAAACTTTACACACCCAAATGGAGTATTTTTGTTGGATTTGATCCAGATAATGGAAACGTTCCCAAGTTTTCATTGATGGATGGCAGTTGAAATTGGCAAGGGAAATGAAGAATACGAAATTACCTATTGATGCAAATAAACTTCTATAGAAGATAGAACCATTCAGAATACTACATGAATCGGGTTTGACACTTTCAATAAATTAGTGCTATAATTCAACCTAAAGTAGAGAACTTGGGCTTAAAGGCAACTGTTCTTGACGAACAACCGAATAACGGTCTAACAGTTATTGAGAACCTTGAAAAATATGCAGACGACACAGAGTTTGCAATTGCAGTGTTGACTCCTGACGATTTTGAATGTGATGCTACCATTGTCATAAATTTAGTTTCTTGTAAGGATCCCCCATGCCCACCCTTGACTTCAAAGGCAAACAATTCATATACGCACATCACCTCGCCGTACCCTTCCGCAAACCGGAAATAGACACAGAAAAATCCCTTATAGGCGAAAACCCTCCATCATTAGACGATAACCTTATTATTCACGGTGATAACCTACACGCGTTAAAAGCACTGCTACCGAGATACGCTGGCAAAATCAAATGTATCTATATTGACCCGCCTTACAATACTGGCAACGAAAATTGGGTTTACAACGACAACGTTAACAGTCCGATGATGCAAGCGTGGTTTGAGAAAAACAGCCCTATTGATGTTGAGGATTTAGAACGGCACGATAAGTGGTTATGTATGATGTGGCCTCGTCTTCACCTGTTACATGAGTTACTTGCTGATGATGGCGTAATGTTTATCTCTATTGATGATAATGAACAACATCATTTACGGATGCTCATGGATGAGGTTTTCGGTGCGGAGAATTTTGTCGCAGTTTTAACTGTTAGGAGCAACCCTGGAGGACGAGATTATGGAGGAATTGCACGCACTCACGATTATGTTGTCGTGTATAGAAAAACTTTTGAAACTGAATTAAATTCGATCTTGGTTGAAGTCGAAAGTAGTTTGCCATTGGTTGACGAAGAAGGAAGGTTTAAGGTACGAGAACTTCGAAATAGAAATACCAAATTTAATAATCTTAACCGTCCGAACCTCTATTATCCATTCTACGTCAATCCCGATAAACCGGACGAAAATAATCTACATCAGATTTCACTAGACAAAATTGAAGGATGGGTAGAGGTTTTTCCGCTTGAATCCCGAGGGATAAAAACAGTCTGGAGATGGCAATCAGAGACAGTTTCTCAACATATTAATCGGAATGTAATGGGTAAGAAAAAACGGGATGGCAATTTTCAAATAGTTGAAAAATATCGGAAAGATACAAAACGAGAACGGTCAATTTTAAGTGAAAAGGATTATAGAAATGAACGCGGAACTTTGACGTTAAAATCCGTTTTTAATGGTGAATCCCCTTTTAACTATCCGAAAAGCGATATACTAATCAAACGTTTGGTTGAGCTAGGCACTGACAATGAAGGTATTGTCCTTGATTCTTTCGCTGGTAGCGGCACCACTGCCCATGCAGTTCTGGCACTTAACAAAGAAGATGGCGGTAACCGTAAGTTTATCCTCGTTGAATGTGAAGATTACGCAGACAATATCACTGCTGAACGTGTTCGCCGTGTCATAAACGGTGTTGAGAATGCTAAAGATGAAAACTTGCGGGATGGTCTCGGTGGTTCGTTCACCTTCTGCACACTCGGTGAAACGATTGATACTGAGGGCATGCTCACGGGGGACACGCTTCCCACTTACGAAACCTTAGCACGTTATATTGCCTGGACTGCTACTGGTAGCAAACTTGAAGTCAAACCGCAACAGGAAGATTACTGCTTCGGTGAAACAAAGGACATCCGCTTTTATCTCATCTATGAACCGACACTTGAATTCTTGGAGAGTAGTAAGTCGGCACTTGACGCATCCCTTGCTGAGCAGATAGCGGAGGAATGTAAAGCAGTAGGTAAAAAAGCCTACGTCTATGCATCTCATAAGTTTATGAGTCAAAAAGAACTTACACCCTTGGGGATTACCTTTTGCCAACTCCCGTATAACATCTATTAAATCACAAACACATAATAATGGAACTGAAAGACTACCAACAACAAGCATTAGAGACATTTTGCATAGTTCGTGTAGAGGCACGCCAATAAAATATTAACTGGCGACATGTATTGCTCTATAATGGGTCAAGATGTTGGGTTTCGTTCCTCAACCCAACCTACGGAAGAATGGAAGAATAATAATTAAAATTGGTATTAGTCTTGAAACTGATGTAGCGTTGAATTTTGAGTTGGAACAGATGATTGAAGTTATTATCTCAAAAGATGCAAAACGTCTAACCTGGTCGGATGCAAGTCCTTTGCAGCTTAACCTCTTTAATCCAGTGTATGAAGCAGCATTCAACAATCTGGCGAAAGACTTCGCGCTTTATCTGGATAAAAAAGATACAATTCAGTGGTGGCATCGCATCGCTGCAAGGCAAGGTTATTATTTACAAGGTTGGCGGCGTGACCGTGTTTATCATCAATTGCCTCACATACATTCAGTATAAATTCAAGGGTCGTTGCTACGTCTGCGGGTAGAATATTCCAGCGCGTGATGGTTCCAGGATAGGAAGGCATTAAGTCCGTTTCATGAACAATCTGGTTACGCCGTTTGATGATTGCTATATTAGTCAAGTGCGCTTACAATCATCACGATCTGTGCGCGTAGCAGGTCAGTTAAATCCACAATAGTAGTGTTTGTATTCTTCAAAGTCGTATGAAATCCACCAACGTTATTTACACGTGCTATATTTTATCGGAATTGTTCAATAGGACTTAGCATCTTTAGTGAGAATGATTATTCGGTCAGCACCATCTGAAAATAATGCTCTAAATCTATTCATACTTTCCTTCATGTTTTTTGCAACATCACCTTTCTTACGTTTTCGCTACCGTGATAGGAGATATGCTTCTGTTTTATATTGTTCTGCTATTTGATGTTCCCTTGGCAGATAGATTGCCACCGAAATGTCAATACCGTGTAGATATTGGCACATCAAGGGACCAACCTCTCTCCAGTGCAAGCCTCCCAATCCACAACCGAGTGCTGGCATTGCAAGTGATTGAATTCCTTCCTTTTGAAAATTTTCGCGAACCCATGCAAGACCACCTTCAATATCATCTAAACGTGAGTTGTCTTTCCAATGGCGTTTCGTCGCGAAAAGCAGGAACCACTTCACAGCATTCGGCGTAACAAGTGGTGTCCCAAGATCAGCTAACTCCTCATCTAACGAACTTTCACGTTTGTAGAGATAGGGTTTTGTTGCTGTAATTTTATTTACTCGGCAAACATCCTGATATGCTACATAGACATCGGGAAATTGGTATTTAGCGCGTGACGCTAAACCTTTTCCCATCACGCCTTGTAGATTAACGCTAATTGTTAATGTCTGTAAATTTGAAAAGAACATATCTCCATCAATTAGTGATATGTTCTCGCCGATTTTTGTCCGACTATAAGGTTGGAAGAACATATCTGGTTCGGAACTAACAGTAACATGAGAATTTCCTATTTTTTCTTTTATCGCATCTTGCACTGAATTGTTAGCTACATAAATTGTTTGAATATATTCAGCTTTGACGTGTTCGGGAATTAAACATTCAGCCATAATTCTGCGTTTGGATCCGTCATCTCTGTTCCACCAATCGTTCTTGATTATTGACCACTGCTGCTTAAGCACTTCCAGACCTTTGGAAGTGGAGTGAAATTGCGTTGTTTCATGCGCTGCGTTTCCATCCGTAATAAATACCCCTTGTTCATGCAACACTTTCTTGTTAAAGCCAACAACAGCCAGATTCTTTGCATCTTTTTCATGGACAACGCGATACATCATAGCGTTACGGGGTTGGAAGTAGAGATTTGCATAAGACCAGAGACTTCTTTTATCGGGTGCCGTTATTTGGTTACGTCTATTGACGATATCTGCATCATAGATATGGGCAGAACGCACCCCTTCTGCTTCAATTTTTTCGTGGGAGAAAACTCCTCGCGTAAGGATAGAAGGTAGGTTGTCTATGTGCGTGATGTAGTAGAGTTCTTGTATGTCTAATTTTTGCATGATGTTCTCGATTCACCAGATATTTACTCAAGTTCCTTCAGGTTTTTGTACACTTCCCACTTACCTGAACCCTTCTCAATATTTTCCGCAAATCTTTTTCTTTCAAGAAATTGCAATGCACTATTGAAAAGTTGATCTTTAGCCGAATTTGCGTCTAGTCCACCGCGATCTTTATGGGTTTTAGTTACTGCCTTCATAATATCCTGCTTTTGAGTTATACCTGCATCTCCAAACAACTCAGTGATAAGTTGTCTGGCCATTTTACTTGTAAGATGCATTCCGGCATATTCGTACGTGTGTTTTGACGGTTTATTAGGTACTACATCCATATCAGGTATAGGTGTTAGTTCTATTGATGGTAGCGATAAGTTCTGCAGAAATGTAACCACATGTTCTGGAGTAGGACGCTTGCCACATATTTCTGTCGTCTTTTCTATCATGATTTTTAGTAGTCGTTCATCTGACTTTGACAACAAGCTGTTCCATGCCTTTGTTAACCCTTTTTGAATCTCTCTTTCATCAACGATGTTCTGATAGTCTGCTGCGATAACTTTAAATGCTTCACCTACACGTACAGAATCGTAATTTAGGTACCTGCTGAGACGGTTGGCAATTTCTTCACTATTTTCAGTAATGAAATCTAACTCGTGGACCAGACGATCTTTGTAATTGCCTAAACCAACGGGGTGAAAAAAACGCCATTTCTGTCCATCAGTTAGCACAAGAATAGGTACCCCTTTATGAAAAGCATATTCAAACAGTTGTTTTTCTGCTCCATCTATGTTGCCGACTTGCTTCACCTCAATAAAGATGACAGGCTTTGCTTTCGGATGGCACAGCGCGAAGTCTACCCTTCGTCCTTCCACTGGATATTCTTGCATAATAACCTTAGGTGTATAAGTTTCCCATTTCAACACTCCAAGCAACCTAAGCACAATATCCTTAGATACAGCAGCCTCATTTGTAAATGCCCCTTCTTTTAAATGATTGCGTATATCGTCAATATGTTCTATAAGTGTCATTCGTATTTTATGCCTCCAATAAAGTGATGGGATTGTTCGTTAATTTGTATCTGTCGGCGAAAAACTAATCTTACAAGGTATAGCGGTATAGTGTGTGTAATTGGATCTACACCGCTCTCTACCTCAATAGGTTAATATGTAGGTTTAGATAAGTTTAACAAGATATTCGCGTCACGGACGATAGTATTAAGCACGTGAACGATGTCACTTATATCGTCTACTCCCAATCCTATAGCAAGATCTATTGAATAATGCTCTATACTTTCCATAACAAGAACCAATTTCTCATTTTTACTGCCTTCGTATTGTTCGTATTGTCGGGAAATGTTCGGGGAAATATAATCGGTATTACACAACCTAAGTGCAGCGTAAGCATCATGTAGAATGTGTATTGCTTCATTGAAAATAACCGAATCATCTTCACCGTTGAGTCCACGTATTTTAGAGTGGATTCCGTGCACAATGTGAGATATTAGTGCAGTGTAAGCATCATCTAAAATGTGTATTGCTTCATCAAAAATAATAGAATCATCAATAATCCAATCATCTTCACCGTTGAGTTCACTTATTTTAGAGTGGATTCCGTTCACAATGTGAGACATTTTTTCTTTTGTGCGTTTTGTCATAAAAATACACCTGTAAAAGAACTTTGCTAAGTAATCATGTAGGAACAGATAAAAAACTCTCCTAACCGTGCAACTCACATACAATTGCAATTATGATAGCACATTTTGAGAAAACTTTCTATAAGAAAGGGTGTGTAAGTATTTTTCACCTTTTTTCATAAGAGGATATGAAATCCTAAAATTGACGGTAAATGTTTTGCGTTTCTCTTGTAATATCATGATATTCTCCTATTTAAAAAGTCACGAAAACGTGCCAAATTTGTCACAGCCGTGACTTTTTGCGAATTGCGTATCCAGTCAATGGCTGTAAGGTTTTGTAGCGTGTTTTCTGACAGATTTATTTTTTTTAAATTTCAAAAAACGTGACATAATTCTCTCTAAGTTGAAATATGTATAAAAAGTGGGTTGCATATACTCTACGAAGCATTTGGCAGCGAATGTTTTGTGTTTCTCTTGTAATATCATGATATTCTCCTATTTCAAAAAAGTCACGAAAACGTGACAAATTTGTCACGGATTTGTCACGGATTT
>CAZURU010000077.1:0-15564 GCA_964623585.1 uncultured bacterium | reverse complement strand
CCTGCCGAAATGACGTGCCTCCTTCACGTCCGCATCACAATGAGGACAGTGTAAGTCTTCCTGGTGAAAGTGTTTCAGCAACCAAACAGTCGCTTGTTCTTCATCAATTAGGCAAGTCATATTGATGGATTTGTAGGAGCGATCTCCGAATCGCGATCTTTGGGTTGTCGGGAATCGGAGAGTTCAATCAACGGCATGAATCATGGATCATAACACACGGGCATGCTAAAAGGCATTCATACCGTTGATTTACGGATTTCGTTGCTCAACCCAACCAACGGTACTAAAAACTTGCTACTTTTTTGCCCTTTGTGCCAATTCAAGATCAGGCAATACATCAGTATAATTGGGGTCTATTTCGAGAGCCTTCTCATAGTTTTCTATTGCTGCATAATAATCACCAAGATCATACTTTATTTGTCCCCGTGTGTGGTAGAATAGAGCATTATCTGGTTCAAGTTTAATGGCAGCATTACTATCAATTGCTGCTTGATTAAAATAATGCGTAGTCTTCCCATTGTCCGAAGTGGTCTCAGATATTCCAAGTAGACGTTTTGCATCAGCACGATTATTGTAAGCAACTGCAAAATCTGGACATAGTCTGATTGCTTCTGTGTAATTATTTATTGCTGCGTAATACTCACCCAGATCATACTTTATTAGTCCGTGTGTGTTGTAGAATAGAGCATTATTCGGTTCAAGTTTAATGGCAGTATTGCTATCAATTGCTGCTTGATTTATATAATGCGATGTCTCATTTCCTGAATTGGTTTTAGATTTTCCAAGCAGACGTTTTGCACATGCACGATTGTTGTAAGCTTCGGCAAAATCTGGACATAGTCTGATTGCTTCCGTATAATCATCAATGGCATCTCGATAATGATGCTGTGCTTCTTCCTCATTACTATTTTTTTCTTTAGTTTCTCCAAGAAGATACTTCACTGTTCCGCGCTTGTAGAAAATCAGTGCAAATTCTGGATATAACTCGGCTGCCTTATCCAAGTCAGCTATGGCTTCATCAGAACACTCACGATGTTTATTAATTTGACTTTGAACTAAGTGGGTATAAGCGCGGATTTGTTTCCTCTCTTGCCACTGAGTAAAAGATTCTTCTGGTTGAGATTGGGAAAGAATTGTTTTGAGAGTGTTAGCAGGAATAACAAGGCTATAAATTTCCTCACTTCTAGCAGCAATACCTATGACTTGTTTGTTACTGTTCAGCACAGGTCCTCCACTGTTTCCAACAATAGTCTTGACTTTCAATTTTATCCACTTGTCGTAATTTCGAATACTATGTATTGGACTATCTGTAATCTTGAATTTTCCATTAGGGTAACCTTCTGTTTGAACAATTTCTCCACTGTTAACAGAATCACTATCTCCGATTCCTAATGGAGTTCCTTCCCCATCAATTTTTAGAACAACAAGATCGTTTATTGAATCAAATGCTGTGACACCTTTGACAGCAAATGTTCTGATTATTGACTCTGTTTTGGGATCTATCAGTTCTACTGAAACTGATGTTGCCAGTGCGACAACGTGTATATTCGTTACAATCAAGTCTTTTTGAATGAAGAAACCGCTACCATTCCCTTCTCCATTCTTCAATTTCACTCTTATAAGAACTGCTAATGGATGACTTAAGGTGTTTGCATTGTTCTGGTGACTTGGTTTTTGCCTTGTATTTTCTGTCATGGTATTATCCTTTAAGGTTAGGTTTCACTATTATAAATATCCGTTATTGATTGTGAATACGCTTATGACACCGTCCACACACTGCGGATAAGTCGCTGAGTCGTTTTCTACCGATACGTTTGTGAGTTTTATGATGCACCTCTGTTGCAGGACTCTTTCTGCATTTCTGACATTTATATCCAACACATTACATAATTGTTTGTCGTTTTCCCTGTCATCGCTTCGTTTTTCGGTATCTGCTATATGATTTCTTTTTCATTTGTCTGTCTTATATTCAGTTATTGACATGTTAACACATGAGAACAGGAAAGTCAAGTGAAAATATGATTCTAGATTCTGCAGTGTCATTCTGTCTTGAGTTTTTCTGTATTATGCCGTTACAAACGTTAATGGGTTTGAGATACGATCCTGTTTAAGAATACCACATGGTAGTAGGCACACTCCGTGTGCCGTCCACATAGCATCGGGTTACGTCACAAGTAGTGTACCTACTACTATGCATCACAATGATTCAATACCAACTCATTGTAAAACACATCAACTGGCAATTTTTAAAACTAAATAACCTTACGACACTAAACAAATAGGTTTACATATATTTGGTTTTTGTATAGAATTGTAATGGGAGAGAGAAGAATATGAAAATGAATATGATTATGAAAATGAGTATCGTTTTTCTAATTTTGATAGTGTTATTAAGTAGTGTTTTTTTCTATATGTTGATGCGACAGAATCATAACCATCAAAAACTGGAATCGGAATATGAGTCGCTGCAAAAACGCCTTACAGCACTTGAGATCCAACCTCAGACTGGACAGGATGAACAAAAAACGAACTTAGCAACGCAACTTGCTGAAGCAAATATCAAGCTAATCAATACGGATTTTAGTAAGTTTGAAAGGGAATTGCGGAATTCTAATGATAAATGGTTGTGGAGTTGGACAGGATTTTTTGTAGCGATTGTAGCGATAGTTGTGACCGTTATTGGATTTGCCTTGTGGTTTTCAATAAAATCAATGATATCAGATAAAGTAGAGGATCATCTTAAAGGGTTTCAGATAGTTTTTGATCAAGTAAAAGAGTTAAAAAATGAATTAAGAGTATTGAAAAGAGAGTTTGCTGCGAAAATGCTGGATGAACCTCATGATATCATGGAAGATGATGAGGTATCTGAAGAAGGGGTTTATATCTATCCTGATACAATAATGTCACTTTCTGAACAAACCCTTTTGGATGTGTTAAATTTTGAAACCTATCCTATCTTTACAAGGATTAGAGCAGCAGAGATCTTGAAAAAAAGAAATCCTATGCAATCACTACCTATGCTATTACAAATGGTAAATTCATTTCTGGATATTGATATTTATAAGGATCAGGATATAGTAGAGGATGAGTATATAGTAGATATGAGATGGCACCTGCGTGGTCTTGTTAATTTATTCAAGGATATGCATACTGATGAAACTTATAGAGGATTATCTAAACTACTCACGCGTGTGCTAAAGATAAAGGATACGAATCTAAAAAAGTTACATCTAAATTGGATTTTATTTTCTCTTGCTTATATTGGTGATGCGTTGAATACTGGGAAGGACATATCTAAAATGATAGATGCTCTACCCAATTTATTAATTACCATTGAAGACACTAATGAGTTCCAAAACTTGGTCGAGTATTTTAATAAATTCCAAGAACCTGAAGGTATAAGAGAAATTTATAATATTCATGCAAAAGGTAAGATGCCTGATGTAGAAGAAACATGTTTGAATTTATTGGAAAAGTATGATACTGATTTTGTAAGAGAAGAACGAGAAGAAAAGGCATCAACTAACACAGAAGGGAAAGAAACTAATGAATCAAAACAAACAAGACATCCCAATACAACCCGTAGAAAACCCAATCCTATGCAACCCTTATGACGAACCCGACAAACACTGGACTTATGATACCAGCACAGGTGAAGCATTAGTGACTCTTGGACGGCGAGAAGCAGGTTATTGGTATAAAACGAAAGCAACTGGCAGTGCACAAATGACGCTCTTTCAGGAAGAGGAAAGAGACGATCTGCCGTTAGTCAACAAACTACGCGCAGATGTGAAACGATGGCGTGAAACAAACTATCGGAACGCCACAGTCGTAACCCGTGAACTCCTGCGACACTGGACGCGCGACGACCTATTACGACGACTCTTTTTCTGCCAACGCGAAGCAGTCGAAACTATCATCTACCTCGTTGAGATACGGCAAGGGGGTAAACGACTCGGTTTTAATCCAACTTTCACCGATGAAGACCTCGCTATGTTAATAGATACACCGAATGAACCCGATCTACCAGACCTTATCCGCTATGGATGTAAAATGGCAACAGGGAGCGGAAAAACTGTCGTCATGGCGATGCTGATCGCTTGGGCATTTTGCAACCGCGGTAAAGTGCCTTCTGATGAACGATTTCCACACGCTGCACTTATCGTCTGCCCGAACTTGACAATCAAAAAGCGGCTGCAGGTGTTGCGTCCGGATGATGCTGATAACTACTACGATGAATTTGAACTGATCCCGACTAAACTCCGTCCGTTGCTCAATAGTGGAAAAGTATTGATTACCAATTGGCATCAATTCGCACCCGAATCTGAACATAGTGAAGGTGGACAAACCTACGCTGTTGTGAATAAAGGTGAAGAAACGCAGGATACTTTTGCACAGCGCGTCTTAGGCGAACTCTATGACCGTGCACCGATAATGGTGTTAAACGATGAGGGACATCACGCGTATCGTCCTGCTCCTACTGATGAAAAAGAACTATCCGCAGATGAAAAGAAAGAACGTAAAGAGGCTACCGTTTGGGTGAGTGGATTAGATAAATTCAACCAGTCGTGTGGTGTTAAGTTTTGTGTGGATCTGTCTGCTACGCCGTTTTACATTCAAGGGAGTGGACACGACGAAGGTTCACCTTTTCCGTGGCTTGTGAGTGATTTCGGGTTGGTGGATGCTATTGAAAGTGGCATCACAAAGATCCCGCGTCTGCCTGTCAGCGATACCACTGGTAGGCCCGAACCGAAGTATTTTCGTCTCTGGAAAGCCATCAACGATGAGATTTTACCAGCAGAACGCTTGTCAAATAAGAAACCTAAACCTGAGGCTGTTTACCGAGAATCTGAGGATGCTATAAATACGATTGCAAGTCAATGGAAAGAACGTTTTGAATACATTCAGGAAGCATCCGATGACCAAGATAAAACGCCACCAGTGCTTATCATTGTATGTGATAACACGAACATCGCAGAACATATCTACCGAATGATTTCTGGTGAACGAGAGGTAGAAGTACCCGATGAAAAAGGGAAACTCAAGAAAGAGATTAGATATGAACAGGGCAAGGTGTTCCCAAATCTACTTGGAAACAGCTCTGGTGTTACACACACAATTCAGTTTGATAGTAAAGTACTAAATGCAGTTGATAGCGATGATCCAACGAAGAGCCGTAATCAGGCAGCAGATGAACTTCGGGGAGTAGTGGCTACGATTGGGAAAAAAGGAAAACCGGGCGCGCACATCCGATGTGTTGTCTCTGTCGCCATGCTCAACGAGGGTTGGGACGCAAACAATGTCACGCATATCCTCGGTATACGCGCTTTCGGCAGTCAGCTGCTCTGTGAACAGGTCGTCGGACGTGGACTCCGCAGAATGAATTACACACCCGACCCCGAAACAGGACACCTCACCCCAGAATATGCGGATGTCTACGGTATCCCATTCTCTGTTATCCCCTTCAAAGGCAGGAAAACCAAGAAACGAGAAGCAGGCGACAAACCCGTAAATCACGTCAGATCGATGGGCGAACGCAAGCACTTTGAAATACGATTTCCTATTGTAGAAAGATATTCCTTCGTATTAAGAAAAAAAGACATCACCGCAGACATTGAAGCAATGGATGTTCTTCGTCTTGAACCTGAATACACACCGACCGCAGTCTTTCTTGAAGTTACTGCAGGTTATCAGGTAGGTAATATATCAATGTTGCGTCCAGGGAAATTTGTCAGTCAGACGCGAGAACAATACTATCAACAAACGCATCTGCAAACCATTAAGTTTGAAATCGCAAAACAGATCGTCTTCAAATTAGTTGGAGACAGAAGAAATGACCCGGATCCTAAAAGCAATCCTGAACTCCGTTTAATCTCTCGGCACAGGTTATTCCCACAAGTCTTCAGGTACGTCAATGCTTATGTTGAGACAAAGGTAAATTTCCGAAACTGTAATCCGTGTGAACTTGGACACGAGCGATATGTGATGTCTATTGTTGATAGACTGATGACAGCGATTCGTCCTGATAAGACACAAGGAGAAGCACCGTTGTCTCCTATCCTTAACCGTTATAAACCCATTGGTTCATCAGCAGATGTGAATTTCTTTACGAAACGGCCTTGCCACGGCACACACCACAGCCATGTAAATCTTGTTGTATTGGATACGTACACATGGGAGCGGTCTACATGTTTTTACTTAGAAGCATCCGACGTAGTAAAATACTACGTCCGTAATGACCATCTCGGTCTGAGTATTCCATATCAGCATCAAGGTGTCCAACATAATTACGAACCTGATTTTATCGTCAGGCTTAAAGACAACACGAACGTACTATTGGAGACGAAAGGATATAAACGGCAGCTGGAGTCTCTGAAAAGTGAGGCGGCAAGACGTTGGGTTGCCGCAGTGAATAACTGGAATCGTGAGAGGTTAGGCGGTGAGGAGCAACAAGGTAAATGGGTGTTCCATGTATGTGAGGATCCGCAACGTTTGGTTGGGGAATTGGAATCTATAGGAGGTAAAAATTGATTCATTGTAGGAGTAAATCTCAACAACTGAATGTCTCTTCACGCCTAAAACAGTTCTTGACATGTTTCTGCATTTTTGTTATATTATGACGTGAAATAAAATGTAGGAGCAAGTTGAGTGGCATCAGAAAAAATCCGAGTCGGAATCATCGGAGACTGTTAAGTATGAGGGAGGAAAATTGACATTAGAAAACCTTTTTGATCTTTGTAAAGACCTTGAGTTACGTCAAGCAAAGATATATGCGTCGTTCTCTCTGATCTTAGGTGATGTTGACGAACGGATAGCGAAATTTTGGGAACGCATGAGTGCTGAGGAGTGGCAACATTACATCCTTGTAGATTTCGGACGGACTTTGTGTAAAGAAGTATTCGGGATGGATACACCCTTA
This sequence comes from uncultured bacterium, assembly GCA_964623585.1. Classification (GTDB taxonomy): domain Bacteria; phylum Poribacteria; class WGA-4E; order WGA-4E; family WGA-3G; genus MSPOR6. The sequence continues at coordinate 8,645 of CAZURU010000077.1, read as the reverse complement.
CGGACAGAAGACTCAACAGATTCTTCAGCACCCACCGCGCCAATTCCAGACATTTCTGTTCAGAAAATTACTAATGCTTTGGATTCCCACGAAACAAAGATAGAATCTGGGAGAATTTCATTAGACGAGGCATTTGAAATTGCTATTGCTATAGAGGGAAGTGAGGCGGATACAATCTATCTGTATTTACTCTCTATTATTAGACAAGCGATTAAAGAGAGTGATCGTCCATTCCTTATGAATCGCATCGTCCAAGTTGAAAGGGATATGGAATCACATGTAGATGGACTCGTGCAAGCAACACTGAAATTCGCTAAAGATACATCTCTTATTCGCAAAGCACACCGCTTAAAAGAGGAACACAGTTAATGGGTTAGGATTGCTATTAGGTATGTTGTGCGTTGCATAGCAGGTTGCCTTCTTGATTACATGCAACTTGTTCTAATTGGAGCGTTGTGTGGTGAATACCGAATCGGGTCTGCAATTCCGTGTTTATCTGTTTGAGTATCTGGTCATAAGATAGGGAGGTATTTTCCTGAATGACAACATGGGCACTCAAAGCAATGTAGTTAGAACATAATGACCATACGTGCATATCGTGTATATCTTTCACAGCATCTAAATTACATAGATGTTTGGCTACTGTGTAAGCATCAGCATTACGGGGTGAATTTTCAAGTAGGATATGAATAGCTTCCTTCGTCACATTTACTGCACTGACGAGGATTATCGCGCCAATCAGGAAGCTAAGGATCGCATCAATTGGATACCAGTCAGTCAAAAGTATAATTACACCACCTATAACGACTGCGACAGAAGATAACGTATCACCTATTACATGAAGTACAGCACTGTGAACGTTTAGGTTACCATGACTCTCGCCATGCAGTTGCCACAAGATAAACAAGTTCGCTATCAAACCGAGGCAAGCAACGACGAACATACCTGTCACGCGTATCTCTTCTGGTGAATTATAGCGTTGGTATGCTTCAAAGAAAATCCAACCAGAGACAACAATTAGTGTGACACCATTGATGAATGCAGCAAATACCTCAGTGCGATGATAGCCGAAAGTACGAGATGAAGTTGCGGGACGCGTTGAAAGATAGATTGCAAACCAACTTATGAGAAGTGAAAAGACATCAGACATCACGTGCGCAGCATCACTTAACAACGCGAGGCTGCCGGTCCAAATACCGCCGATTAACTCTCCAAGAAAGACGCAAAACGTGACGAATATCGCGAGTTTGAATTTTCCTTGGAGGTTTCTCTGATGGCTATGAGGTTGCGTTTCATCGTGATCGTGATGATGGTTATGATTGTGCAATGGGTATCCTTTAAAATGGTGAACAAGATGATCAACAGTCTGCAATTTCAGTCAGTTTCTTTAGATGAACTTTTTGCTTGACTGCTTGTATCGGCTTTCTTATTTTGCTTTTCTTTCTTGTTTTTCTTATCTTTGTTGCTCTTTTCTGACGAAGCTTTTTCATCTTTCTTTGCAGATTCTTTATATCCTTCACTGCGATAATCGGTGATATAGAAACCGGAACCTTTAAAGATGAGACCAGCACCAGCACCGATAAGACGTTTAACTTTACCGTTACATTCTGGACATTCTTCAAGGACTGGGTCATTGATGCCTTGGAACTTTTCAAATTGAACTTCACACTCAAGACACCTATAGTCATACGTAGGCATATAGCATATTCCTCAATTTCTTAGTTGATAAAGTAAAGATAATTTGGTAAATTTTAATAGTTAAAAGCCGAAATGTCAAGTAAAAATGAATATTCCTAATCCGACGATGTGTTTACTTAGAGGTCTGTGATGCGTTTTCACATAGATAGCGATAGTTTCCCACTTGGTAAAGGTCCAATGGTGATGCTGGTCCTTTTCATAATTACATCCGTATTCATATTTTCATCTACCGAGGAGAAAGATGAGAGTATTGAATTCTGGATTTTCGCTAACACACATTACGAGGAATATCAAGCGCGTGTTCCTATCTTTGAAGCACTTCATCCGGGTGTTAATATTAAACTGATTAACTATGGCGGGTCAATGCACGACAAATTATTGACTGCGCTGCTCTCTGATTTCGGTGCACCGGATATAGTTGAAGTAGAGATTACATCAATTGGTCGTTTTCTGAAAGGTGCTATTGATGAGATTGGATTCGTGGATCTTAAACCACGTTTAGAGAGTGAAGGTTGGATGGAAAAACTGGTCGTAAGTCGTTTCACCCCGTGGTCTTACGGTGGAAAGATATACGGGTTACCACACGATTTACACCCTGTCGTCTTGCTTTATAGAGATGACCTTTTCAAAGCTGCTGGTGTTGATATGACCGAAGTAGAGACGTGGGATGACTTCATAATTGCGGGGAAGCAAGCGACGCGTGACCTGGATGGAGACGGTGAAAATGATCAATACGCAATTGTTCTGGATAGACGCACCGAAAGTGATTACTTTAACCTACTATTGCAACGAGGCGCAGGCTTTTTTGATGTTGAAGGAGATGTTGTTATTGATAGCGATATTGCAATTGATACATTAACGTTCTTTACCTCTCTTTTCAACGAACATAAAATCGCTACACCTGTTTACGGCACTTGGCATGGTGATCCGAGCAATTTCGCAGCAATGCAAGATGGGAGGATACTCTCAATCCTTGCGCCAGATTGGTATGTCGGCATCCTTAAGAGTCAAGTGCCACAGATGTCGGGTAAATGGAAGGCAGTTGCGATGCCAGCCTGGGAGCGTGGTGGCAGAAGAACGACGACGAGAGGCGGAACGATGGTTGGTATTACAAAACAGTGTCAGAACCCAGAGTTAGCATGGGAGTTCCTGAAATTTGCATATTTTGACCAAGCGGGTCTGATAAATCGCTATGAAACAACTCGTATTATACCACCACTTAAAGCTGCTTGGGATAACCCGATCTATAGTGAGCCTGATCCGTATTTAGGCGGTCAACCCCTTGGCAGATTGTTTATTGATCTTGCCCCGGAATTACCGCCACGTTACCAGAACCCGTATTGGTCGGAAGCTGCGGATCTTTTGAACGATGCAATTTTCAATGCTGTTACAGAAAAACAGACCCCACGACACGCTTTAACGGAGGTTGCCGGTAAAGTGCGTTCGATTATTTTGAAAGACCGAGAACGTTGGGGTCAAAACTAATACTATTATTGGAATTATAGATGCAAACCACATCCATTAGACATCGTATCTGGAACCGACAGCAGAAGATTGCACCCTATCTGTTTATAGCACCGTTTTTCCTGCTATTTGTTGTTTTTATGGGGTATCCGCTTATCTCATCACTGATCATGAGTTTTTACGAGATGCGCGGTTTTCAAAGCAAGATTTTCGTGGGTTTAGATAATTTCACGGACCTTTTACGCGATCCGGTCTTCTGGAAATCTCTGTGGAACACAACCTATTTTGCGTTAGGGACACTCATCCTTCAATTACCGATTGCACTGTTTCTTGCGATTCTCCTCAACTCAAAATATGTGAAGGGAAAGAATTTCCTACGACTTGCATTCTTTGCTCCTGTCCTCGTTGCGGGTGTGTTTGTGGCTATTATCTTCAATCTGATATTTGACCAACGGGCGGGATTAATTAACAACGAATTTCTGTTTTTTGGCAAGGAGATCGGTTGGTTAAGTGAAGGGAGATACGTGATGCCCGCGGTGATTCTGACAGGTGTATGGCAGTGGGCAGGTTTTAATATGATCTATTTCTTAGCGGGATTACAAGGTATTCGGCAGGAATTATATGAAGCGGCAGCAGTTGATGGCGCGAATTGGTGGCAATGCTTTATACATATCACGTTACCTTCTCTCAAACCTGTTATAGCATTCGTATTCGTTGTATCCATGATTGGTTCGTTCCAACTTTTTGATCTTCCTTTTATCTTAACGAATGGTGGTGAACCTGCTGATGCTGGTACTACAATCGTGATGTATCTGTATAAGAACGGCTTTCAATTCATGCGTCTCGGTTACGCAGCAACGATCGGATGGGTGCTTTTTATTATCATCGCTGTTATTTCTATAGCACAACTACGATTACTCGGAATTTTCAAAGAGGAATAAGAAAGGATATTGATGCAAATACTTCCAGCAATTGATCTACGTGATGGCAAGTGTGTAAATCTTGTTCAAGGTATTGCCGAACAGGAAACCGTTTTCTCTGATTCACCTGTTGATATGGCAAAACAGTGGCAAACAGAAGGGGCAGAATACCTACATCTTGTTGACCTTGATGGTGCGTTTCAAGGTGTTTCTGCTAACCTTGACATTGTGCATGAAATCGTTGCCAACGTTTCTATACCTATTCAGCTCGGTGGTGGCATTCGCAGTATTGAACATATTGAGAACATATTAACATTAGGTGTTGACAGGGTGATTTTAGGAACTGCCGCGCTTAAACAACCATTCTTGGTAAAGGAGGCATGTGAGAAGCACGGTAAACGCATCGCAGTCGGTATTGATGCAAAAGACGGTAGGGTTGCTACACACGGATGGTTAGAAGTATCACAGAAACCTGCTGTGGAATTCGCTGTTGAAATGGCGGAGGTCCAGACGGTGATATATACTGACATCAAAAGCGATGGCATGCTTAAGGGGCCTCATGTGGAAGCGACTGCTGATATAATCAATGCTGTATCAGCAGATGTTATCGCGTCTGGGGGAGTCACTTCGCTTGACGATGTTGAAGATCTTAAGAGGATAGGTGCAAGCGGTGCGATCATCGGACGCGCATTATACACGGGTGACCTTGCATTGTGTGATGCGATTGCTGTTGCGCGTTAGAAAATAGAAGTTACAATCCCGATGCCGATGCATGTCCCCATTTTTTTTACCTCAAAACGCGTCCCTACTTCCATAGCAAGCGGAAGTTCAAGTTCTACAGATACGTGTGCATTCTCGCCAGGTGAAATAATTGGCACATCAGAAGGAAGATGTAGATGTGCGGTAACATCAATTCCCCATAGATGTATCATAGGTTTGTCGTTTTCAATGATGGGTATATGTGTACCACTCTCCTCTTGTGTCAGTAGATAGATGATTGCCTCAAAATTGGTGTGTGCTTTAATGGTCTTAGGAGTACATAGGACTTGTCCAACAGAGATCCAATCAGGTTCAGATTCAACCACTACGTCGGCATCTTTTGTATCGAGACACTTTGTCTTGATTCGGTCTCCTTTTCCGACAATATCCACTGCTTGTCCGACTGATAGATGACCTTGAACTACATCACCCCGTACAGTCACGCGTTCCTTCAATTCCTCAACGATTTCATAGATTGGCATAATGAGATGAAGATTGCCAGTGTTGATAGGCGTAGGCAAATATCGATTCAACGCAAATATCAGATTGACGATTGGTTTCCACTGTTCTGATCCTGTTCTATCTCCTTTATACTTTAGCGCCCTATTTGCATCGCCTACGATGATAGGGTTGTTGTTTTCATCCCATCCGTATTCGGTAAGTAATTCCCGCATCTCTTGTTGACATATATTTTGTAGTTCATCATCTTCAGTGATATTATGGGTATTGAGGAATGAGATTATGTTTGGTAGTTGGATGTGATGTGCGAGTCGGATGTGTTCTGTAGATTCAGCAGTAACACCTTCATAAGCGTCGACTACCCATATTGCTCCTTGTATACCGAAAGAACGGTTCACAAGCATTTTTACAATATCCAGATGCGTATCACAGTCAATTTGCTTATAGAATTCCCCACTGGTTTCATAATCAATTTCGCGATACGTAATACTGACGCCTTCTCTGAGTGGAAAGTGTGAAGGCATCTGCTGTATGAATTCGGTTTTATCATTTGAATGAATTGCCCCGATTCTTGCCACTACCTTCTGAATTGCTGCAGTCAAAGTAGTTTTCCCGTGGTGTGTTGCTCCGAGTGTGCAGATAGACAGTGTGTGATCTGAAGATGTCCTTTTTTCGTGTGTCAACAGTTTCTCCTAATAGTTAGAATGGATACGATCCGATCATAGTGTGCTTAACAATTATAGCAAAAGTCTGACGATAGTGCAAGAATGTGTTTATTACTATACAGTAAAATTTGACTATATCTATCTCATGTGATATATTATACCCATCTGAAACAAAAAAAGGAATTAGGAACAGACGCATGTATACCCCAGAATTTCCAGGTCCAAACGAAGAGTTACTTGAAGCACAAGCGAGAGTCTGCACAGGTCCACACCAGACAAGACCTTTAGGTAAGAAACCTAACGACGGACCGCAACCTGATGCGGTTTTAAATACGATATTGCGGTCCCTTAATGAAGAATTACATGTAGATGAAACGGTTTCTGAAGCACAGATGGGAGCGTTTTTCGTCGCGATGACAATCCGGAAAACTTTTCCTGAGTCAACACAGTGGAGTGAAGCAGAAACAGCAGCTTTTCAGAAGTACGAATCCGATCTGTTATCTCGTCTGCCTGATGAGATTAAATTCATCATGTGTCCTGAACTTGGATATGTACCTAACAATCCCTCAGAATTCCTTGTTGTTTCTGCTCTGGAGAAGATACTCAGAGGAAAACATCTTGGTTATGCAGAGACACGGCAGATGTGTGAGTTGATCCTTACTGACGAGGTTAAACCTGCGTTAAAGGCTGCGGCACTTATCGGACAACGCATGAATAGAGAGACATATCAAGAGGTCCGTGGGTATCTTGATGCGTATTTCAATCCTGAGCACATTAGACAGATTGATGTTGATACGCTGACACACTTCGGACAACCCTATGATGGTGCAACCCGCAATTTTCGTCCAACTCTGTTTGTCGCGGCTGTCCGCGCAGCGTTGGGAGAACGTTCACTCTTACATGGTGTTGATCTGATGCCACCCAAAAATGGTGTTACGGAGGAAGCAATCTTAACTGCATTGGGTGCAAGAACAGACCTTGACCTTGATCAGACTGCAGCTCTCATCAGTGATAATGATGTAGGATTTGGTTATATCAGTCAACGCGAGTATTCCCCTGGTGCATACAGTGTTCGTGAGATGCGCGTCCACATAAAGAAACGTCCGCCATGGGCAGCAACTGAGAAGGCGCAACAGTTTTTTTCTGCACGAAAGGCTAATTATATGGTGCTGGGTTATTACCATATAGGCTATGAGGGTCCGCTGTTGCAATTAGCGTGGGATCGTGGGTTTAATGCTGCGGTTGCTGTGAAAGGTGAGGAGGGGACAAGTCATTATGCGTTGCGACTCGGTAAACCTTCTACAGTGGATAGAATGGCGGTTAATTATTCACAAGGGTTTCATCGTGTTGACAATCAACGGAAAGATTTTGCTCTGGATATAGATCCGAGCAAATTTGAATTTGACTATAGGCTTAATCCGCGTCCAGAGGCTGTAAGTGCGGATGCTTTTGTAAAGGCAGGCACGGCAGCACTATCCGGAGAGAAAGGACATATCTATGACAGGATTCTCCTCAATTCTGCCATGGTGGATTATCTGTTAGGTATCTGTCCTGACGCTGATGATGCAATCAAACGTGTACAATCCGTTATGGATGATGGAAGTGCTTTGCGGCATTTAAATAATTATATTACAAGAAGCAATGAAGTTCACTATTAGTCGTTTTGGGTTTATGGTTTATCTGAAGATTAACGCATTCTCCCCATCCAATCATGATCGCGTAATAAATTTTTATGGTAGGGAGGAAGGTTGGAAGATTGGAAGGTTGTATGAGGGTAAGTTGGAAGGTCAGTAGAAAATAAAAAAGGCAGATAACCAAATAGGATACCTGCAAAGACTTTCCCCCACGGATCGTTGACAAAAGAAGGTTCAAGCTCGTAATAACTATGCTTTTTGAACGATGGCGTGTTACCGAGATTGTATTCTTTCATATCTGAACTGGAGCAATACATGACATCTTTTTCTTCCACGTTAAGCCGTGTGACCTTTTTGTCTTGACTTGTTTTGAAAATGCCACGCCACTCACCGTAGTTAGACCATCCGTCCCCGGGGTTCTTGTTTTTAGCATCAGGGGCTATTTCACCATCCGCAGACGGATCATATCCTTTACGCTCTGCTTCCCCGGCTCCCCTATGTGGAATTAAAACGACTTTGAGAGCTTCCACGGTCTCCCACCCATCCGCAATGCCGTTTAGGTTATCCTCAAGAGGTATCCGATGCGTCTTAGGGATCGCTACACTCATCGGGGAATTACCATAGTAATCTGTCTCCGACACCGTGACGGTAACGCTACCTTGCGCGCCCCAGTCATAACACCGGACAGTAATAGTGTCAGGGAAGCTCTGCAGAAGGTTATCTGTGCCATACGTATAGTCGAGACTTGTCGTAGTTACGGATGTCCACCCCGGATTATCAGCAGCATGGAACTGCAAATCCGATAGCTGAAAAAGACAAACAATAGACAGAAAAGAGGCAGGTGAGGAAAACAGTAAAAAACTTTTTCATGAGTATATATCCTTTGTTTATTTCTGTGTGCGGCGGGGACGCTGTGCGCGTTGTCTTGCTATCTCTTTTGCAACTTCCGGATCAATCTTTTGTAAATGTTTGATGCTGTCATCTATGCCAAGTTGCTGCGTCGCCTGAAAAAGCTGCTTTGCCATCTCATGCATCAAAAAATCTTC
>CAZURU010000076.1:9814-15624 GCA_964623585.1 uncultured bacterium | reverse complement strand
TCTAACAGAATGTGCTACAGTAAAGAGGCATTTTCATTTAGAAATGGTATTAGTTTATTATTCTTATAACAAAATATATGGGACGATGGGTCTGTGTTACTATGGAAAAATTCCGAGTTGCATGTATGATTGTGCGATTTTGTGAATAGCTTTGATGTATGCAGCAGTTCTGATATCTATTTTATCTTTTCCATGCTCTAATTGGATTTCACGGATTTCTTGATATGCATTGATCATTGTATCTTGGAGACCGGAATTGACCAGTGCTTGCTCATCAGCACCGTGCACAGGTCCCCGCTCATCATCAGTGAATTGATAGCCGGTTGCTTGTTCAATAAAGTGTAGCATTGCATTGAATGCGCTTTCCTCATACCTTCTCCCGAGTCTACCAAATCCAACGTGCGATAAATTACGGAGCCATTCAAAATAGGAGACAGTTACGCCTCCAGCGTTAAGATAGGTGTCAGGAATAATCAGTACGTCACGTTCTTGTAGTATGACATTTGCTTCAGCAGTTGTAGGTCCGTTTGCAGCTTCAGCGACGATCCGTGCTTTGATACGATTTACGTTTTCGGCGGTTAACTGATTTTCAAGTGCAGCTGGAATGAGAATGTCGCAATCCAATTCCAGACAGTCATTCGGATTTTCGATTAGAGTTGCATCTGGAAAGTGTCGTATTGAGCCGTTTTCAGCACGAAACGTAGCGACTTTCTCAAAATCTAATCCGTTAGGGTTATAGATAGCACCATCAGCCTCTGCGATACAGATAATTATTGCTTCATATTCGCTCAAGTATTTAGCAGCATTGTAACCAACATTTCCGAACCCTTGTAGCACAACGGTTTTACCTCGGAGTCCTGGAGAGAGTCCTGCCCGTTTCATATCTTCTTCGTAGCTGCAGACCTCTTCTAAACCGAAGACAACCCCGCGTCCAGTTGCCTCTTTTCGTCCTTGGATTCCGTTCTGTTCAATCGGTTTCCCTGTCACACATGCAATTGCATCGAGTTTGTCTGGGGACATCGTGAGATATGTGTCCAGTATCCAAGCCATCTCTTGTTCACTTGTTCCGAAGTCAGGAGCTGGTACATCTATACCTGGACCGATGTAGTTTTTCTGAATGAGTTCATACGTATAGCGGCGTGTAATGCGTTCCAATTCACTTTCTGAATAATCACCTCTATTAATTTGTATACCACCTTTTGCCCCTCCGAACGGTACATCAACAACAGCACATTTGTATGTCATCAATGCAGCAAGAGCCATGATCTCATCTTCATTAACCAGCGTACTGTAACGTATACCACCTTTAGTGGGTAGGTTATGATGACTATGTTCTGCTCGCCATCCATGAATAGTTATTATAGTGCCATCATCCCGTTTAACAGGGAAAGTGAAATGGCACGAACTATTACAGACTTTTATCTGCTCTAATAGTCCTTTTGGATAGTCTGTGTAACGTGCAGCTTTATCAAAATTCAGATTCACTTTATCGAAAAATGAGTGGTTGTCTGTCATCGGTATCCACCTTTCATAGAAGATAAGCAGAATGAAAATACATCATAGATTACCGTTGTCTGATGAACTTCTGTAGTCTTGCATCCGCTTGTACTTCTCCGACATAAACATCACCATGTGAATCAACCCAAATACCGTGTGGACATGCAAGGAATTCACCTGGAACTGTACTTCCCCGTTCACTACCCCATTGTGAAACAACTTCACCATCCAAAGTCATGATGGTAATACGTTGGTCCAGTTCAGCTATGTAGACCAGATCATCTTCGTCTATGTGGATCGTATCTGGATGCAATAGGTCAGTCCATTCTTGAATGAAATCTCCGTCCAAAGTAAAGAACTGAATTCGGTTATTTTCACGATCAGCAACTAATAGTCGATTACGCGGGTCTACTCTAACGCAGTGAGGCAGGTCAAATTCACCGGGTGCAGAACCGGGGTTCCCCCACGATTTTATCAATTCACCATCTGGAGAGTATTTATGAATGCGTGCATTTCCGTAACCGTCACTGATAAACATTTCACCATCAGGGCCGAGTGCTAAATCTGTAGGTAGATTAAAGGGTTCACCTTCTGCACCGGGTATGTCCATAGTGCCGAGTGTCATGAGAAGTTCCCCATCGGAGGTGAACTTGTGCATGACATGCGTTTCACGTTCCACGCAATAAATATTGTCTTCTGCATCAATGAGAATACCGTGTGCGTCCTTAAGGATTTTATCACCCCACGAGGTTAGGAAATTACCATCCCGATCAAATACAACCATCGGATGCTCACTTCTACTATAGACATAGACACGGTCTTGTGAATCAACTGCTACAGCAGGAATCCAACCGAATTCCCATCCATCAGGTAAACGCCACCAATTTTCTTGAATTGTATACTGATGTGTCCCTTGTCCAAAAATCATATCTTGCACCTAATTACATAAGAATTGTAACTCATTCTAACAGAAAAAGGGTATAATATCAAGTGTAATTAATTGGGGTGTGTAAAGTTTTTGTCCCTGAAGAAAATGGATCGCTAAACCCTTGCTCCAGCGGAGCAATATGTCTATAGAAAAAGGATTGTCAATAGGCTGCACTCCAGCGGAGTGCTATGTACCTAAACAACATCCTTGACACACATTAGGCAATGTAGATATAATATAGTGAACTTTACGCGATAAATATAACAAACCCTGCAGACATATAAAGACTATGGCAGATACTTATACCCAACTCTATGTGCATATTGTGTTTTCCGTGAAAGGTAGACAAGCACTTATCCCTAAACATCACAAATCGGAACTTCACAAATACATCACCGGCATCATAACCAACAAAAAACAAAAAATGCTTCAAATCAATTCAATGCCGGATCATATCCATATCTTGATCGGAATGACACATGATGTCACGTTATCTGGTTTAGTGAAAGACATCAAGGTTAATTCGACGCGCTTTATCAATCAGAAGGGTTGGACGGTGGAACAATTTTCGTGGCAAACAGGTTATGGAGCGTTCAGTTATTCACATTCTCAGATTCCTAAGATCGCTAAATATATTGAAAATCAGGAGACGCATCATTCTAAACAAACATTCAGAGATGAGTATCTTGCGTTTTTGAAACGTTTTGATGTCCCCTATAATCCGAAATACGTTTTTGATCCAGATGACGAGCCTGATACCTGATACACCTGTCACCCCGCTGGAGCTTATTGTGGTCACGTTAATGTTTCTATACATATTCCGCCTCGCTGAGTCTACAAAACAAGCATCGGAGATGCGAAAGGTAAATAGAACGTGCGTCACACAAAAGACAAAGCACCAGAGGTGCGAAAGGTGTATAGAACATATCGGGATCACCAATAAACAAGCACCAGAGGTGCGAAAGGTGTATCATTTGAATCAAGAAGAGTTTGAAAAAACATAAGAGATTTGATAACATATTGTTACATGAGATTGCCTCCAAATAATCAATGATGATATTTTATTATTTAACATGGCTTCTCATGCATAAAAAGTCCAGCAGAATCTTAAATTACAGACCGCATTTTCATAACTATATCCATTGTAATTGCTGATGGATATTAGTTTCAGCATAATATTGAGAAATATCAGTATAATTATTATGCAAAGAGTAGCGCGGGTATAAGTTTTCGACCTGGATATAGCCCTGATCACAAAATCAAATATTGAGACTATAACAACGTAAAAATACTCCGTCGGAGCAATGCGAAAAACTAAAGACTAAATAACACTTTTAGAATTTGGGATTTTGACTTTTCCGTTGATATTCTTTCAAGAATACGCTATACTCTTTACTGTTTAGACACCTTTATCGGTCCATCTTGCGTAATAGTAGAGTACCAGTTTATATGAGATTAAATCACTATACTGACAATGTTTTTATCAATTGTCCATTTGATTTGGCTTACAAACCCTTGTTTGATGCAATAGTATTTGCAGTGCATGATTGTGGTTTTATCGCACATTGTGCGCTTGATGAAGAAGACACAAGTCAAGTTCGTATTGAAAAGATTTATAACATTATTGAGGACTGCCGTTTAGATGTCGAGAGCCTTGAATCGTGGAAGGATATCCATGGCAAGACAAAGAACTATCAAATTTCCCCCAAAACGTGGGAAACTCACAATCCGACAGATTGAGCAGGCAGTAGATAAGGTTATTCAAAAGCGGCGCGCGCAAGAGGAAATAACCTCAAATTCAAAAGAGGATAGAAACGAAAAATACTATGTTTTCATTAGCTTTTATGCGGATGATCTCCCTGAAGTCAGTCTCCTCTGTGATCAGTTCAAGAATGAAAATAGCAATATTGAGTTTGATGCTCGATATCTGAAATTACCGTTTAATCAGAAAAAATCGGATCCTCTCAAGCATGACATCAGGGAGCTAATTCGCCAAAGTCCCTTTACTGTTGTGTATGTATCAGACAAAGCCGCTAACAGTGAATGGGTAGACTGGGAAATACGAGAAAGCCTCGCTATGGGAAAAGATGTACTTGCAATGCACGAAGGTGATACGCCCCCGAAACATCTCCCAGAAGCAATCAATGAGAATAGTATTGAGGTCTTATCGTGGAATCCACAGCGGATAATCGAAGCTATACAAGAACACGCAAAGACCTAATGCCGTAAAATCTGGACCATAGCGTAAATTACAGACCGCATCGGAATAACGTAGAGACAAAACCATCGCCATCAAATAAGGCATAGTGCAGCAGCGCCTTACGGGAAAAGTGCGGTTGTTGAAGTCTGATCCGTAATGTGTGATATAATTTTGAATACACCTGTCACCCCGCTGGGGTTCGCTTCACATCTTGACTTGGGACTATACACCTTTCCGCACCGCTGGTGCTTACAAAGATTGTTGTGTGAAGGTATATTCAGCATCGGAGATGCGAAAGGTGTATAGATAGAAACAGTTGTTACCACCAATAGCAAGCCCCAGAGGGGCGAAAGGTGAATAACTTCAAGGAAGAATATTATGGCTGATACATATACACAACTTTACACACACATCGTCTTTGCTGTCAAAGGCAGACAACGTCTCATTCCAAAACAACACAAAGAAGCATTACACCAATATGTTACCCGTATCATTATCAACAAAAAACAAACAGTCATCCGGATCAACTCAATGCCAGATCATATACATATCCTTGTCGGCATGAAACCGGACATTGCCCTATCTGATTTAGTGAGAGACATAAAGGCTAATTCGTCAAAATTCATTAACAAAAAGGAATGGGTTACCGGAAGGTTTGAATGGCAGACAGGTTTTGCTGCATTTTCATATTCACATTCTCAGTTAGATGCTGTCGTGCGTTATATTAAAAATCAAGAAAAACATCATGCGCGTCTGACGTTCAGAGAGGAATATCTTGCGTTTTTGAAACGATTTGATGTCCCGTATAATCCGAAATACGTTTTTGATCCAGATGACGAGTCCGAAACATGATACACCTGTCGCCCCGCTGGGGTTTGGCATTTTTACAAATAACGTATTCTATACACCTTTCGCCCCGCTGGGGCTTTGGTTGTGGTATCCTACGTATTCTATACACCTGTCGCCCCGCTGGGGCTTATTGTGGTCACATCAATGTTTTCTATACACATTCCGCCTCACTGAGGCTACATAACAAGCATCGGAGATGCGAAAGGTAAATAGAACGTGCGTTCCTCAAAAGACAAAGCACCAGAGGTGCGAAAGGTGTATAGAAGTGTGAACCACAAAAGACAAAGCACCAGCGATGCGAAAGGTATATAGAACGTGCGTCCCTCAAAAGACAAA
>CAZURU010000076.1:5112-9714 GCA_964623585.1 uncultured bacterium | reverse complement strand
AACATGTTGATACCAATAATAGCAAGCACCAGAGGTGCGAAAGGTGTATAGAACATGTTGATACCAATAATAGCAAGCACCAGAGGTGCGAAAGGTGTATAGAACAAGGTAGAATAACAGTATGCATATCATTCGTGAAACAGAAAAAGAAACGCAAAAACGCGTCATAGATTTTTTCCAAGAGGTATTGAACTATACTTACCTCGGCAATTGGACAGATAGCGTTGACGATAACAGCAATATAATCCCCGAAGACCTTGCTGATTGGCTCCGTAGACAAAACAACGATTCCAATATCATCAACAAAGCGGTGTTCCAACTACAACAAACAGCGAAAATCGGTGGAAACAGAACGCTCTATGATGCAAACTTTGAGATCTATGAGCTTTTACGCTACAGGGTGAAGGTACTACCGGAAATCGGTGAACACCATGAAACCGTCTGGCTTATAGATTGGAAAAATCCAGAAAACAACGACTTCGGAATTGCAGAGGAGGTCACGATCAGAGGTAGAAACAACAAACGTCCCGATCTTGTGCTATATATCAACGGCATCGCTATCGGCGTGTTAGAGTTGAAACGTTCCATTGTCTCTGTTTCTGAAGGTATCCGTCAATGAGGCACGTATCAAGAAGATGAAAACGCTATGGGGTTCCTGTAATATTGAGGCAAAACGTATCTGGCTAAATCTTGAACTGGCGAAGAAACCGAAATCGTGTTTGGTATATGTACTGGTTCACGAGATGACGCACCTACTTGAACGTCATCATAACGATCGTTTTCGAGAGTTGATGGATTCTTTTCTGCCGCAATGGCGTACTTATCGAGCTGAACTGAACAAAGCACCGCTTCCACACGAAAACTGGCTTTATTGAAGAGTTACCCGGGTAATGCGTTGTTGAAATCCTAAGAGTGCAAGACTATTTGCATTTATTATTCTTGAAACGGCACTCGTAGAGTGCCTACTACTATTAATGTGATGCGACACGCGGTACCATCTGAGGATGTGCATAGACGGTTGCATCAAAGCTTTTTTGCATCAATTCCCACTTTTTGTCTTGATAATCTGCATGTTCAGAAAGGTCGTTGTGTTCCCATGGATCATTAAAGAGGTTATACAATTCACATATTCCCTTTTGATGATATACGACAAGTTTCCATAGTTGATCACGATACATTGTTGCGTGGGTCTGGTCATCCATTGCCAATGCTCCCAAGTATTCACATCGGACACCTTCCCGATGATCCACGTCATACGCTTTAGTACTCAACAATTGAATCAGTGACTTTCCTTGAACATAATATGGGATCTCCATATCTAACACGTGATAAATTGTTGGCACAATATCCACTAATTCTACCAATGCTTTCCGATATATTCCGCTATAAAACCGACTTGGATTGGAAATCATGAGTGGTACCTTAGTCAAACCTTCATAGAACCTGCATCCCTTGTAGAGTAGTCCGTGGTCTCCAAGTGATTCTCCGTGATCAGAAGTGAAGATGATAACTGTATTATCACGTAGATTCTTTTCGTCAAGGAAATCCAATATGCGTCCAAATTCATGGTCAATCTGCTCAATCATTGCGTAGTATGATGCTTGAACTTGTTTGTGGTCAAACTCAGAAGGATGTCTTGCTTGGGACTGAAAATCAATTCCAGCACCTGTTAGTTTCTGTTGAAATGCAATGCTGGTCAGTGCAATACCATAATATATTTGGTCGTTTTTCGTTTTGCATTGTTTCTCCTGATTGCGTATTTTTCTGGATGATTTAGATGGAATTATGTGTCTATTAACTATTTTATCAGAACACTGCTTTTTGATTAAGCAAATTTATATGCAACTTTCTGATTTTCAGGTGTATAATACTTTAGAAAGTATAAGTGCAATATCTGTTTGTCTCTTTAAAATGTACTTTGGGGTAGTATAAAATGTCTAAACAGCATTGGCAGTTTTCTATTTTACTTCTGTTATCTGTTTTCCTTCATACTATATGTCCGATTCTGTGTGCTACTACAGCAGAGAATTTCTGTAATTTTTCAGATGGGTTTACAGAGAGAAGAAATATAGATGACACTTCGTCCTGTTGTCACAGAGCAGAAACAGATGGGACTGAAATACCATCAGCTCACGGTAAATGTTGCGGTTCTAATGACCTAACGTTTACTATTGCCAATGATTCTGATTTTGTTAGCAAAATAGGTAAAACTGAAGGTCAGCAGTACGTGTCAGTTGTTCAATTTACTGTGATTTTACCTAACAAAAAGGAGCAATTCCTTTCCCAATATCCTTTCACGACACTTACCCACCCATCTTTTCACAATGTAATTTCCCGTCGCGGTCCTCCATTTACATGCTCTTAAGCATTATACTTGCTATAATGTTTTTGTCATCACTGTTTACCAAAACTGTTTAAATTACTGCTGCTTTATTTTATACGAAACGTGTATTGCTATAAGTATCCATAATTTCAGGATAACTTAATGGAGGTTTAAAATGAAATTTCGATTTGCGACAAAAGGCTTTTATTCACTTGCTCTAACGCTACTTGTATTTGCATTGATATCTGGTAACGTTGTTTATGCTGATAGTCATAAAGAACATAAGGCACACAAGGCACATACTGCAGAAAATGTTGATAACTTAAACGTAAAACTTGACACGGAACCCAATAAGATTTCAGCGGGAGAACCTGTGAGTCTTATGTTGCACCTGACAGACGCTGAAGGTGAACCCATTACGGACCTGATGGTACACCATGACCGAATTTTGCACGTTCTCATAGTAAGTGAAAACTTACAGACAATTGGGCATATACATCCAGAAGATTTTGAAGACCGCGATATGATGGCGGAACTTGAGGGTGTGTATACTGTGCAATTTACTTTCCCATATTCGGGTCGCTATATCCTCGCAATTGATGTGATGACTGCAGATGCCGAATACACAAAACATATCTATGTAGATGTCGCTGGTGACAAGAAGATGTCAGAACTTACGCATGACATGCGTAGAGAAATGCATGTGGTCAGTTATACGGAACAGGGAGAGGATCGTTTTACTAAGGCTGTCTCCATCACTGAAAAGGAAGGTGCATCTAAATATATGGTGAAAATGAAAGCACCTGAAAAGATCAAGGTTGGTGAGATGGTACATATCACTTATCATTTTACACATGCGGGGAAACCTGTGACCGATCTCGTCCCGTTTTTGGATGCACCAATGCATTTTGCTATCGTAAGTAACCGTTTAGATGGTATACTACATACACACGGCACAGTCCAGATGCATTCAAAGTTAGATAAAAACAAAATGGATTCTTCACAGACTAAGAAAAAAATCCATGAGAAGACTCCAACAAGCGGGCACCAACATAAAGGAATCACCCCTGATCAGTTTGGTCCTACGGTGATGCTGATGACGACTTTCAAGAAAGCTGGCATATACCAGATATTCGGACAGGTGAAGCATAGGGATCAGGTTCTGTTCCCTACTTTTATGGTCAAAGTAGAAAAGTAACCTTTATTGTCTGCTGCCGAGGCAGCAGACAATTTAAAAATTTAGGAGAGAAAAGATGTTATCCAAATACTACACTCAGACTCGTATAGGTATATTGCTTTCAATAGTGTCAATGATGATGTTTACACCATTGCTCAGCGAAGCGCATGAAACTGAGTTTCCCGGTAAGAAACTTTACGGTATCTTTCCAGATGCAAAGAAGTTCGTTGAACGTAGCGTCGTTTTGACAAAAGATCAGATAAGTTCAATTGAGAAGGAATTAGGTTCGAAACTTCGTAAAGAGGATCTGAAACCGATCTTTTATATTGCAATTAACAAGGAAAAAAAACCGCTCGGTTTGGTGCTGTTTGTTGATGCACAGGGACCGAATGGGGTTATAGACGGTGGCGTAGGACTCAACATGAAAGGGAAAGTCATCAAGGTTTCGGTATATGAACACAAGGAAACTGACGCGATAGCCGCTGAGAAGTTTCTCAAGCAGTTTATTGGTAAAGGTATAGAGGATAAGTTTGAAGTTGGTAAGGACATCACAGCAGTAAAGGGGCAAGAAGAAGCTTCAAAAACTGTTGCCTTGATGCCGAGAAAAACTCTGGTCATGAGTTACACGCTCTTCCTTAAACGAAAACCAAAATCGGATGAAGAAACTAAACCAGAACCTGAGGAAACACCGGAGGAGCTACTGGAAGTCGAAGACCTTAGAGAACTCATGACACTTATGCTTGATGACTACTATGTCATTGTCGACTATTTTGATGAGGATGAAGGTAAGGAGGATGCGGTTGCCGCAGCGAAAAGACTTGCACTATATGCTAAGATGATACCCGATTTTGAACCACCAAAAAACGCTGATAAAACTGAAGAATATGTTGAGGTGCAGGAGAAATTTAGCAAGACGGTTACAGAATTTGCGAATGCACTTGACAAGAATGGTATTACAGATGAAACGCGTAAAAAGTGGGATGAAATTGTAACGTTCGTGAATCAAGTACATACCCGTTTTACTGAAGATGGTATTGATCTTGACGCATATTAGGCACACATATAAGAGACGGCACTCGGATGAAGTTAAAGAAAATATTTG
>CAZURU010000076.1:0-5102 GCA_964623585.1 uncultured bacterium | reverse complement strand
GTTTAATTATTTTAACTTCATGAGAGTGCCTACTACTATTAAATTCATCTTGATGCATATTAGGCACGCAAAACATTTTGGATGATTATCAAACACAAGCTAAAACTACTTTGATAGAAGGACTTTACCATGCGAAAAGTAATTCCCTTATGCATAATGGTTCTTTTCAGTTCCATTATTGCAGACCAATCAGTCTATGCTCTTCCTGCATTCTATAAAATGTTCAAGACGAAATATAAATGGACAAGTGGCTGTAATGTCTGTCATTTCTCAAAGAAAGGGGGAGATGCACAGAACCCTTACGGCAGAGCATTCTTACACAACGGCATGAATCTGTCTACATTCACACGTATTGAGAAGACCGATTCAGATAAAGATGGATTTAGCAATATAGCAGAAATTATCGCTCGTTCTTATCCTGGTGATGCTGCAAGTACACCTGAAAATGTAGACACATCAATTGAACAATTAGAATCGGAGGAAGGACTTATACCTGAAGATAATGATGTGTTTAGTTTTGATGATGTTGATGCAGCGGAGGATTCAAGTGATTCTGGATTCCTTGATGGTGCATTTAGTAATATCATCTTCGGTGGTGCTTTGGACATTCGGCGAATTACACACGGACAAGACCTGATACCGGACAGAGACAATTGGGATAGTGGGACTACGTTGATCCATGTCGCAGAACTCGTGGCAACAACTAACGTAGGGGACCATGTGAGTATATTGGGTGAACAATTACTGACTACCTCACCATTAGGCACACAGGTAGCAGATGACCACGGATTTGTTTATGCTATTCTGACAGGCTTGCCAGTATTACCTAAAGGTACATCCTTGAAACTGGGGAGGTTTCGGAATGGGTTTGGCATAGATACAAGATCAGATGCTGCTGCCAATCCTCTGTATAATCTGGTGCGAAGAAATATCGGTTTTATTTCTGATCGGGGTCTTCAATTGAGCGGTTTCGTTGGTCCTGTTTCTTACGTGTTATCACTTGCGGATGGACCGGATTCACTTCGCACTGTAACTGATGGTACGGTGACAACTGGCATACGGATTGGTCCTCATGGAAGTGGCGGTGGGGTTCTAAGGCCGATTAGAAACACTGGTCCTCCAGTGTTTGTTCACCTGAATGGCACTTTGCCTATATTTGGGAAACGATTCTGGTTTGGTACTTCATACTTTGATGGGAAAAGTTACCCATTTAATGCAATCAATGGAGATGTTAATCCATCAACTTTGGTCTATAAACGTCGTTTGGGTCTTGCGACAAGTTTCAAGGTGTGGAAGTTTGATCTTGCAACGGAGTGGGTTACAGGAAGCGATACTGAACTTCTGGAATATCTTAGTGTTCAAAATCCACCAGAAGATAGGCATGCATCTGTAGAGGGATTTTACTTTCATGTAGAATTAACACTGAATGAGAGTTTAGATATTCGTCTAAAGTATGATGTTTGGAATCCGGATAGAGATCTATTTAGCACGTTTTCAATAGACAGAGAACCTGAAGATCTGACTTGGACTACCCTTGGTGGAGCTCTGACGTGGCATTTTAGTGAAGGTGCTTTTGCACGAGTTGTCTATCAAGTGAATAATGTTGAAAAGTCTACACGAAGTGCAGCCGTTGTTCCGCAACTATTGGTTGAGTTTTAGCGGTCTTTCAGCTCTTATAGCCTACGTTAAATGTAGCACATTCTGTTAGATTGTGCCTAATTGGACATAAACTGGAAGTGAACGCTACAATATTACCTATTGGTGTAAAGTTAAGGAATTTTTGATGACAGAACCCCTCTTCAGTCCCGTAGGGACGATATGTTTATAGTTAAACGTTATACAACCCCTCTTCAGTCCCGTAGGGACGATATGTTTATAGAAATAGGTTGTGAGACTTCTTGCACTCCAGCGGAGTGCTATGTCTATAGAAGCTTACGGTTTTCCATCAGTTTTTGAATGGACTGCAATCAGGACCATGCAAGTCGTTTGTAGGTTTGCCTTGGGTGAGTTGATCTCTCTGGGTGTTTTACTGATGAAACTGCCATCCGATTTTTGAGCTTTCATTAGGTAATTGATTGCAACACGTCTTGTATTTAGTGGATCTTCATTTGCTGCAAGAGCCATAATGACAGTGGCAGTCACTTCAGGGTCGCTATCTTTTCTTGGAAATCTTGGAAAACCACCGTCTGAATTCTGAAACTGCTTTAACCAAGCGATCTGTGTATCCACATCATAGGCAGGTAATAGACCTTGTAGAGCCCATGCGGTTACGTATATATCTGATTGTGTTCCTCCCGGCAAATTCCAATACCCTTCCCTATTTCTTTGTTCAAAGCTCTCCAGCCATTCCATACCTGGAAGAAGTGAGTCGAAGCTTATGTGATTAAAACCGAGGTATTTCAATCCTACAAGCGTTGCTGAGGTATATAACACTTGTCCAGTGCTGTTACCTTTATGCCCCCAACTTCCACTGCGATTCTGTGCCTTTTGTATCCAAGTGATTCCATCAAATCTTGCATCTGGATCGGTATTAGCTTTTGTCAGCGCAATGAGTGCAAAAATGGTATGGGCAGTATTGTCATTCCAACTGCCATCCTCACGTTGACTGTTTCTTAGGAATCTGACGCCTCTACGAATGATTCTTGAACCTGTGCCCCAGTCTGCTTCAATTAATGCCCAGATAGCGAGAGCAGTAATTTCGACTTCACTTTCACCACCTGGCAATAGCGACCAACCGCCATCTTCATTCTGTTGACTGATAATGTATTCTTTTGTTTTCTCGATCATTTTATAGATTCTGGGTTCGGTAGTATCAATTGAGAGATCGTGTCTGGCTCCTTCAGCCGAGTTTATGATGCTGTCTAATCCGCAGATACATATCAGTATCTGTAGACATAGCAAAATGGAGATATGCTTCAGTCTTTTCATTTTTTCACCTTTCTGTTGTTCCGGTATTATCTGTTCAATTGACCATAACTGATTATAAATCAAGTTCAATTATAAAATAGCATTTAATGGGTCTTAATTCAAGATTTTAATAAGGAAAAGGCACGCTCAGAAGCGTGCCATTGTGGCGTGCATTTTCTTATGGAAATAAAATGTTCTCGCTCATGGATAAATTGAGTGTAAAGGTTTTCAACGAAGTCAATGGACATAAGGGTTTAAGTATTTTATTAGCATTCATTCTATACATGAGCCAATGTTGTTTTACATCAGTATTCTTACCCACAGCATACTTCTCCTTGTCTGCTGTGTGTTTATGATCTGCGTATTTTCCTGTCGTGTAGCACTCACATGAGAAGGAACATCAGAATTAGTACTATGTGCATCATTATCCTCCTCTTTAATTGTCTCTATCGCTTCATTTTTTAGATTTTGGTTAGCCTTTTCAACTTGTATTGTATTGTGATTACTATCGTCATTCCCGACTTGAAGTTGTGCCATTAAGAAGTTTTGATACCAGAAGAAACAACCGACAGCGAAGATTATCAGGAAACCAGTACCAGCGAGAATCCAATTGTCAATTGAAAGTTCTTTTAACATATTCTATCTCCTATTTTCTGCTTGTTCTGTTGCATTTCGCTTGGTTATGATCCAATTATTTGGTTTCTGTTAGTTAATGTGTTAGACATTTGAGAAAACATTTTGTTCATATAAAGCGTGTTGAAACTTCTGTCAAAAAAGTAGACTTGTTCAACATTCCCATCCTTACAATATATATAGATACAATTAAGTAGGTAAAAGGTTGCATTTTTTTCATAATTTTCACTTTTTTCTGCTTTACATTAACTTTACTGATCTTTTTTGTGAAGTATAACGACTGATTGTGATTAGTGTTTACTTGCCTTATGAAGTCTTTCTGTAATTATAGAGACGATTGGATGGTAAAGGATTGCATTTTTTCATTGAGCATGTGCTAAGAAACAAAGGCGCGTTTGCTGTACGCGCTTTTTATGCACAAGAATTGTGCTGTTTATTCGTCAAGGGTATATCGTAGCACGCCCCTACCTTTTGTACCAACATATAGCAGATTACCGTCAACATCAAAACAGTTTACATCGTAACCTATCTCGGGTGTAACCTGTTCCCATTTCCCATTGTTGGCATTGCTTTGGTAAATCTTCTGTTTGAATTCACCAAAGACCTTATTTCCATCAACTATGAGTTTGTTCATTGTTATTGCAGTTTCCTCTGAATCGGTAAGTATTTGCCAGTCAGTTCCGTTATCTGACATGAGAACCCCTTTATCGGTGGAAATATAGACAGTGTTTTCAGAAAACCGTATATCCTTGTATTGATCCACCTTGAATGGCAGATGATTCGTGATATTGGTCCATGTTGTTCCTTCGTCGTCTGATTGTATCAATCGTCCATTCGATTTGCCGACATAGATTCTCTTTCCTGATACTGCAAATTCAAAATAGACTGTAGAATGGTCAGTCCTGATTTCATTCAGGACGATTTCATTCACAATTTTAAAGTCATAGGTGGTCAAACCAGTGTCAAACCAGTTTAATGATCCGACGCTCCATCTGTAAAGACTGTTATTTTCGGTGATATAGAAGGTGTTATCTGTCGCAGCAAAATCTGCTGGTAACGTCTTTCTATATATATCGGTCATTACTGTCATCACAAGAGTAATTTCTTTTAAGTCATTGCCAAATCTATTATTCAAGTTTGGAATTTTAGATATTTCAGATAGCTTATAGTCTTCTGATAACGTGAAGAACTTTGGTATTCCATTTATGTTTTTTCTTGCATACAATTTTCCGTTGATATGTGCGATTCGCGGCAGCTGTTCAGTAACATGAGAGATAGGTAACCATGACTCACCGCCATCTCTTGAGTATTCAAGTTGACTTTGTGTGTTTGCATATAGAATTCCATCGGTAGCAATTAGTTGCTGTATATTGGAATTCACCATGCCAGTATTGAATTGGTGCCATGACTCTCCGCCATCGGTTGATCGTTGCATACCGTAAGAGCCGCATCGGAAGAAAGTCTGATCATCTAACAGGACAGCGGCTGTGTTAACTTTCATAGTTTCATTCAGTGTCGTCCATGTTTCCCCGGCGTTATTTGAATAGAAGTTTTGAGATGAC
>CAZURU010000075.1:10900-15644 GCA_964623585.1 uncultured bacterium | reverse complement strand
TTACTCAGAGGCATTCAATTGTCGCTGAATTGCATGTACTGAAAAATGTTTCTTCTGTAGGAGCGATCTCCGAATCACGACTAAACGCTTTGATAGTCGGTTTGCGGAGTTCCCGCCTACAGAACCAGTTGAATTAGTCTGTGATATATGGTATTTTATAATGATATGAATAATCAATTTCAACCGAAATCACACAAGATTGCTGTGCTTGCTGAAGGCTCTTTCGGTGTGCTGGAATCTAAGACAGCCACTGTTCTGATTCGGTATCTTCCTGAAAACATCGTCGCTGTGATTGATAGCAGAAATACGGGAAAAGACGTAAGCGATATTATTGGAATTGGCAAGGATATTCCCGTTGTCAATAATCTATCAGAAGCGATGCAATATTATCCGACGATGCTTGCAATAGGTATTGCACCCCCTGGAGGTGAGTTGCCACCTACATGGCGGTCAACAATTTTTGATGCAATCCGACATGGATTGCACATCATGAGCGGCCTTCATCATTTTTTAACTGAGGATGCGGAACTTGTTGACTTGGCAGAAAGGCACAATGTCGTCTTGTGGGATACCAGGAAACCCCCCGATAACTTACTTGTAGCAACATGTAAAGCTGCTGAAGTAGATGCCACTGTCATCCTGACTGTCGGTTCAGACTGCCGTGTTGGAAAAATGTTAACTGGCATAGAAATAACACACGCGGCGCGTAAACAGGGTCTCAATGCAGAATTCTGTCCTACGGGTCAGAACGGTATTATGGTATGGGGGTGGGGTATTGCGATTGATGCAGTGATTTCAGACTTTACTGCGGGTGCCGCTGAAGAAATCGTAATTGAGGGCGCTAAGAATCATGATCTGTTGATCATTGAAGGACAAGGATCATTGGTGCATCCGGGATACTCAGGGGTGACACTAAGTTTACTACACGGTAGCATGCCGGATGCGATGATATTCTGTCATCAACCCTCGCGTAAACAGGTTGCACGGTATACTGTACCACTGCCATCAATGTCCGAGATGATAAAGCAGTACGAGATGTTAACGAACCCTATCAAACCTGCGAAAGTAATCGGTGTTGCACTGAACTGTTTTGATCTATCTGAACGAGAATCATATCAGGCAATTGATGCTGTCGAAACAGAAATAGATTTACCAGCGACGGATGTTGTAAAGTTTGGAGCAGAGAAATTGGTTGAGGCAATACAACGTCTATAATTGGATAGAATTCACGGGTTATTCTTAACGTATCCTATTCATTCCTACGTATATCCTCACACACTTCTGTTCCTTGCAGATACGTCCCATGTTTCTCGATAGTATCCATCCCCATCAATCACATAATAGAATTGATGCAACGCTACTGATGGACAGATATGTGTTGGACACACATATACCTCTTGTCCAATTTGTATCGGTGTATTCACAGGTACATTTATTGCCCAATGTTCCTCATGTTGTTTATCTACCTTTGCGTTTTTGATGTTTAGGATAGCACCACGGTCTCCATCAGGATCAGCAGCGATTGCCTTGTGTCCCAAATCGAGCGTGAATCTGTTTGTGGTAGGTATACTTATAATGCGACCTAGTAGTAGGGCTGCAGGCGTAAACCCCAGATCGGGATAGTTGGTAGCATATCCGTTGTCATGAAAGACATAAGTTCCCGGCGAAGCTTCAACACCTAATGTTTCAGCATAGATCGGAAATGTTGGTGTTCCACCGAGGACGATGAGCGGTACATCAAATCCTTTTGCAGATAGTCTTTCCTTCATCTCATCAACTTGTGCAATGGTCTTTTGACATGCTTTCTTTCGATCGTCCACGTCTATATCATGTATTTGTCCATCATATACGTGCAGACCCCAAGGTTGCAAACTCTTTGATTGGTCAATAGTTTCGTAAATGTTGACTGCAGTATCACCGACTGCAACACCGGTTCGATTCATACCTACATCAAGATCAAGCATGACTTTGACAACTTGATTCATCTTTTTTGCAGCATCAGCAAGCTGCTCTACTGCTTGTTGATGGTCAACAATAACCTTGAAATCTATTTGTGGATGTTTCTGTTGAAGTGAGAGAAAAAGGTTGATATTTGGACCAACCATCTGGTATGCAATAAGGATATCCTCAATTCCGGTTTCAGCGAGCATTTCTGCTTCTCTCAATGTTGAACATTTGTGTTTAAGGATACCTGCTTCACGTTGCATCTGAATTATCTCTGCGGTTTTGTGTGTTTTTGCATGGGGTCTCAGCTTAGAGACGTCCCCTTCCACCGTAGCAATTGCATGTGCTATGTTCTGTTGAACAAGATTACGATAGACAACGAGTGAAGGAGTTGGAATGTCTTCAACGTTTTGTATTAGGTATTTTTTATTCATTTTTAAGAACGGCACTCATAGGGTGCATACTACTTTTATATTGTTCTATTGAAACGATTCATTGCTGTTTGAATATCATTTTTCAGAAGAGATTCTATTGCGTCAACCGCTCGTGGGACCGTTTGTTCCATCTCACTTTCTTCTTCATCTGAAAACTCAGTTAGTACATAATCTACTATATCCCCTACGGGTTCACCGATGCCGATACGTAACCGGGGGATTTCAGTTGTCCCAAGTCGTTGAATGATAGATTGCATGCCTTTCTGTCCACCGTCGCTCCCCTTTTTCCTGATACGTAATATGCCCAACGGTAAATGAACATCATCGTATATAACGATAATATCTTGGGTATTGATTTCAAACCTACTAACAAGTGGTGCGACTGCTGCACCACTGTAATTCATGTATGTCATAGGTTTTGCAAGTATAACATCAGAGTTTTGCCACGTAGTCTGGACTATCAGTGAATTATATATAGAATTGACTTTTGCGGTAGAGGACGTCTGCTTATGTTCGGATTGAATTTTATCATAGATCGCATCAACTATACGAAATCCGATATTGTGTTTTGTTTTTTCATAGCGACTTCCAGGATTACCTAATCCGACGATGAGTTTCATATAGTGCTCCTATGTATGAAGTTTAAGAGAATATTTAGGTAATTTTGCGAGATTAGGAAACCTCGCCAGCGGTGGTTGTACCTCCAGAAGGGAACGGGTAATTTTGCGAGGTTAGGAAACCTCGCCAGCGGTGGTTGTACCTCCAGAAGGGAACGGGTAATTTAGCGATGTTAGGAAACCGCGCCAGTGGTGGATGTGCCTCTTGCAAGTGAACAGGTAATTTTGCGAGGTTAGGAAACCACGCCAGCAGGGATTGGTAGCATCAAAATTGCATTGGTGCTGAAAGATTGACATGACCCGTGAGTGCCTCTATCTCTTGTCCATCTACCAGAAACTGAATATATCTGATTTCAATAGGGAAATTTTCAAAGACTGTTTTTAGTATGGCTGAAATTGTCATGTATTCTGCCGTCGTTCCGCCGATATGTCCGTTTGTCAGATGATGTGAAAAGTCAAGATATGCCGTTTTTTGCGTATCAATAAAAACTTCGTTCAGAACTGTGCCACGTGGGATTGGGTTTCTATAGTTAGTAGGTGTTTCTTTTGTCAGTGTATCAACGATACTTTTCAACCTATCAATTGGATCACGACTCAACTGGACTTCTACTTGAATGGGTTTAACTTCAAGCGATTCTGTATCAAGAAGGAAAATATTAATCTGTTCTGTTTGATGTCTTTCCTCAGAATCGTTTGTTGTCTTTGGGAGTATAGGTGGTGCCTGACTAATTCTTGTCTGTTTAGATTTGGCAATTAAGAGCAGTGTGACAGCGAGTGATATTATGATCGCAACTAATGTGAAACCCCATATCAGGAATAGTCTTGAAAGGAAAATTCGTCTTAGTAGACTCACGTATTGCTCCAAACACTAAGAATATACTTTGAGATACAACATTAATCTTCTTGAACAACGTCAGTCACATCAGAGGATTGTGTAGATTTCATTCTGTAGGTATGTATTGCGCGTGCTATTGCGGCAGCCAATTCTTTGATATGAGTGCGGTCTGATAGTAGTGTTGCATCGTTATCATTCGTCAGATATCCCAATTCAATTAGTATTGCAGGCATATAGATTTCCTCTAATGCAATCAACGGTAATTCAGAAATCGGTATAGGTTTTTCTGTGATAAAATTCATCTCTCTTTGGAGAACTATCCCAAATTCCTTGCTTTGTGTCAGAAAATTGGATTGTGTTCTAGGGTTTAGCTTGTTTTGACCTAATGAAGGCATAGCCATTGTTCTAAATCGGAGCATACCATTGGGATTATTGATGAAAATATGCATACCGTTCTGCTTTTTTGAAAACGAAGCATTGCAATGAAGGCTAATGAAGAGGTCTCCTCTATTTCGGTTTGAAGATTGGACGCGTTGTATACGTGTTTTCTCAATATCACTCTCACGAGTAAGATGAATTTTGTATCCATACTGTTTACTAAGTTTCTGAATTTCTCTTGCAACTTTAAGAACAACATCCTTTTCCA
The DNA here is from genome assembly GCA_964623585.1 of uncultured bacterium. GTDB lineage: Bacteria > Poribacteria > WGA-4E > WGA-4E > WGA-3G > MSPOR6. Next base: position 11,168 of record CAZURU010000075.1, on the reverse strand, counting down.
GCAATCCACTCTGTGCTTTACAACCGATGTCATCCTGTCCACCGTGTCCAGGATCAATGACGATAGTCCATTCCTGTGTTTCATCATCAGGGTCAGGGATCCATGCTGTCTTAGGCATGAACCGAATCCGTTGAAGATTTGGATTGTAGAGGACCTCAACTTCATCAATACTTGGAAGGATCTCAGTAAAAAATATGATGGGTAACATCGGTTGTCCATCAATTGCGCGAGGTGGTATTGAGAGTGTATACGTCTGATTATCTTCGGT
>CAZURU010000075.1:0-10890 GCA_964623585.1 uncultured bacterium | reverse complement strand
ACAGTGGTTTTCCCCATAAGCAACACCAATTCTTTTTCATTTAGTTTTATCGTCAGTTGTTTTCTGGGTCTATTGTATAAAGGCGAGATATCTGATTTAAAGATATCGTTGAGTTCTTCAACAGGGATGTAGACTTCCTGTTGATAGAGTGTGTATTCTACTTCGGCAAGTATAATTCCTTCCTTATCAACAAAACGCACGGTAGCAGCAAGGACAGCACCGTGCGTCATTAAAAGGAGAAAAATAGTTGATATGAGAACTGATATAGACTTATCTCGGCGTAACCACATATTATAGTTATTCCGCGTCTTCTTCGTTACCCCGTCTTCGTGAAATTAATTCGGGTTCTGTCCGTTCTTCTTCTGCAGCTTCATCAGTATCTTCATCAGTTGCTTCACCTTCTTCGCCTTCCTCGCCTTCCTCAACTTCTTCATCAAGTTCAACTTTTTCGATTACGACTCTCGGTTGAGCGACTGAGACGATCATACGGTTTGGTTCATCCAAAACTTCAATTTCCTCATCAAGTTCAATATCTTGAACATAGACAATATCTCCTAAATCCATGTTTGTCACATCAACAGTAATTTCATTAGGCATTCTTGCCGGTAGGCATCTGAGTGTCATGTTTCTCAGAGGAAATTCGATAACACCGCCGTGCTGTGCGCCAGCGGGGGTGCCGACTAATATGATCGGGACGGTAGAAGTTACAGGTTCATCTAAAGAGATTCTGATGAAATCTGCATGAAGTAGCATCCGTTTTTCGACTGGGTCTCGTTGTATCTCTTTTATAATGACAGGTTCCGTTTCACCTTCATTTAATTCCATATTTATGATGACATTTTCACCGTAAGTTCTAAGGAATTTTTTAAATAGACGTTCATTGATTTGTAGTGCGACTACATCCTTTTTTCGTCCGTATACAACGGCTGGCACATCGCCTGCGCGTCGAATTGCCCGAGCATTCTGTTTACCAAACGTATTCCGATGTTGAATATCTAATTTTGCTTGTTGCATTTTTCATCTAAACCTTTTACATAAGTAGAACAGGGCGGGTAGGATTCGAACCTACGCATGCAGGTTCCAAAGACCTGTGCCTTACCGCTTGGCCACCGCCCTTCAATTGTCAATATGCACACCACATGGATATGTCTTAGTGGTGATGCAAAAACTATAGGTGTTTTTGAAGTGTGATTTGCATCGTTGGGCAGAATGTGTGTCTTGCATCATGGCAAAAACTGTTGCACCACTTCCGCTCATCAACGCACCTAAAGCCCCATCTTGCGTAGACAGGTGGGATTTTATCTCAGACAGTTCAGGATGTTTTGAAAAAACCGGTATTTCAAGTATGTTATACAAGTTCTTTCCAATCCCAACAGTATCACGTTTCTCAACACAATTTTTAATAATTATACTTTCTTTTCCTTGCTTTGTCAAGGGAATATGCAAATTGCGAAATATGTCAGAGGTAGATACAGAAATTCCGGGATTAATTAGTATGAAAGGCACATCTGTCAATGGAGGTAGGGGTGTTAAAACGTCACCTATGCCTGTACCATAAGATGTACCACCGATCAGACAAAACGGGACATCAGCACCTAATTCCCTTCCAATGCACAACATTGTACTTTGCGGTATTTCCAAGGAATGCAGCTCATTAATGCCGTGAAGGACTGCAGCTGCGTTCGCACTGCCACCCGCGAGCCCAGCTGCAACAGGAATACGTTTCACTATTCTAATCTCAAGTCCCCTCATACCCCCCACAATGTTACGTATTGCTTGTGCAGCTTCATAAGCAAGGTTGCTTGAATCATCAGGAACTTCAGGATGGTCACAGTGGAGTACGACTCCTCTTTTGTCTCGCTCGCGTAGGATGATCTCATCATATAGGTCAATGGACTGGAAAACCGTCTCAAGGTCATGGTATCCATCATCGCGTTTGCCAACGACGTTGAGGAACAGATTTATCTTCGCATACGCTCTGATCCGTAAGGTTCTTAGTTGCCTCATTAATTATCATCTATTGCTGGAAGTTCTGAAAACGGTAGGACCTCAATGCCTGAATTAATAATAGGACCAATCTCAAATTTACTATCTTTAATGTCTGCGTTTAGTTCCACTCGTCCGATTCTTACAACAACCTTTGTCTGTTCGGGTGGACGTTCGATTTCTACCTTATGGGGTCTAAGTATCCCACCAACTTCACGGTAATGAGAGAAAAACGCACGCTGTTGAAGTATACCTTTTTCATCAACGATTCGCCATTCCGTGATCTGAGGTTCATTACCATGTATCAACAACATGATAGTCTCAATATGTCCAACTTCAACACCTGGACGTGTAACGATGAATTTATTTCCAGATTCCTTTATCTTTATTTTCTCAATCCGTCCATCGAGGAAAGGATTAGCGAAGATAGCACTGAGAACATCTGAAACGCGTAAATCTATACCAAAGATCTTTCGTAAGACACCATCAGACAGTTCACCTAAGTAACCTTTCTGTTCTTCTACCAAGACAAGCAGGAACTGATCTCTGTTTGCGATTGCCACTGCTCTTGGATCGTTGAAAGCACCTAATGCCTGAATATGTAATAGATTATCACCATCGTCTGTTTTCTTATACCAGAGCAATTCGCGAAGTTCATCAGGTTCCTGATCAGCTTCCTTAATGGTAACCCTCATCTCTTTTGTTTTCAACGTGCTAGTTAGATTGTATCTTGCTTGTAAGGTTTCCAGATGTGAGCGAAATGTACTCTTATTTGTGAGAATCTCTTGACTATGATTCTTGGTGACACATCCACTTATAGCGACAGTAATAGAGCAAATAATAGTGACTGGCAGACTAAAAAGCAGAAAGGGTAATAGAGAGATACCTCTTGTCATGCGAGTCCTCATTTAGTAAACCTCGGACAGCGATTTTCCTACGATGTCTATTGCTTCCTCAACATGTGCAGCATGTATATTCAATGGTGGTAAGAATCTTAGCACATAGTCGTTAGTACATATTGTAACTAAGCCGTTTTCTATACATTTTGTAGCGAGTGGTTTTGCATCCACATCCATGACAAGCCCGCGTAATAGACCTTTCCCGCGCACCTCATTTATCGGATATTTACCTTTAAGTTCCATGAGTCCACTTGCTAAATAGTTCCCCATTTTGACAGCATTGACAGCAAGGTTTTCTTCAAGTATAGTTTCGATTGTTGCGACAGCTGCAGCACTTGACAAAAAATTACCTCCGAAAGTTGCTGCATGTGTACCAGGAACAAAACTATCTGCAACGTTTTGCTTTGCTAACATTGCACCGATGGGTACACCACTCCCCAACGCCTTTGCCATAGTAATTACGTCCGGAATGACGCCGTAACTTTGATAGCCGAAAAAGGTTCCTAATCGTCCCATTGCAGTTTGAACTTCGTCAAAGATGAGCAGTAATTTATGTTGATCGCAGAGCTCTCGCAATCCTTCAAGGTATCCATGACTTGGTATATTTACGCCACCTTCAGACTGAATAGGTTCAACTAAAATAGCACATGTTTTGTCAGTAATAGCGGATTCTGTAGCATCAAGATCATCATAAGGGACATATTTGAATCCTTCAAGCATGGGTTCAAAACCGACATGGTATTTCGGTTGAGCAGTAGCAGTAATCGTTGCCATAGTTCTTCCATGGAATGAGTTTTCCATTGTAATGATTTCGTAGGAGTCTTTTCTACCTGTATCTTTTGCATACTTGCGGGCAATTTTAATGGCAGCTTCATTAGCTTCAGCACCACTATTACAGAAGAAGCACTGATCCATATCTGAGTTTTCTATTAGCAGTCTTGCTAATTCTGCTTGAGGTTTTATGTAATATAAGTTAGAAGTATGTATAACTTCAGCTGCTTGTTTGCAAATTGCTTCAACGACTCTTGGGTGGGCATGTCCCAAACCGTTGACAGCCAATCCGCCAAGAAAATCCAGGTATTTTTTACCATCTGCATCCCATAGATAAGGACCTTCACCTTTAATGAATGCCAGGCTCCTATCGCCATAAGTGTTGATAATGTATTTAGATGCAACTTCTTTGATTTCCGAATTTGTCATAGATAATCCTCCTTGGTAGCAAGTTCAAATGAAAAATCTCAATGCTTACAATCCGTTCAATGCAGCAACAATCTGTGAAGAAGTTGTCCTATGCCCAAATCTTTGTCCAGAGTCTTTCCAAGCGACTTTACCTTCAGCATTTATAATAAAAGCGGTTGGATGCGCCAAAAATGAGTTAGGATTTTTGACGTTGTAAGCATTTATCGTAATTAAATCTGAATCAGCAAGCATTGTAAACCTTGGTGAATTATTCTGTACGTATCTTGATATACCGAACTGTGTATCACCACTAATCGCGATTAATTCAACTGCCCCAGCACCAATAATGTTTGTGTATCCAATCTGCAACTCACCGAGTTGCCTTTGGCAAACCGATCAGCCGGTCGTTGAAAAAAACTGGATAACTAATATCTTCCCGGTATAATCGGACAGTGAAACTTCATTACCATCACTGTCTGGCAAAGTAAAATCTGGTGCAGTTGCTCCTGGTGCTAATCCTTGACCTGCGGGTAAAGGGTCAGGTTCTGATACCTCTGCATCCAGGTTTGGTGTGTTTACTATTTCTGTAATTTGGTCATTGTCTAAACACCCATAAGTAACAAAAATAGACAAGATGAGGATGATAAATCCTATTTGGTTCATATATTTAATTTTCATGTTAGTATGTACCTCTATCTCCTTGTAATTGCATCCATTGTTAGTGGAAATACATTCATATCTCCATCGTGTGTATGTGTACCGTATATTCTATCACGAAAGACTGTTTGTTGTCCATTTAAAATACTTATACCAATTTTAATTATTTATATTCCATTCTTCCGTAGGTTGGGTTGAGGAACGAAACCCAACATCTTGACCCATTATAGAGCAATACAGGTCGCCAGTTAATATTTTATTGGCGTGCATCTACACGACCTACGCAAATGGTATATTATAAAGTAGAAATGGTATTAGGAAGCTCGTACCATCTAAATCTGTCGACAGTTCACCACCGGCAATGTCTATAAGAGTCGGAATGAAATCAACTCCTGCTTAGTCAAGTGGTAATTGATGGGTTTGTACTACCTGATAAGGTTTCGGTTTCTGTTGTTGTCGGTTTTCAATTTCTGCAAGGTCTGGTGAGATGACATTCCTCTGAATAAAATAACCTTCATTTTCATACTTTTCTTTCTGTTCAATAGATGGTATCGACCGCTTCATAGTTTTCTCCTTTCCTATCTCCAAAGAAACAATCTCATCGTAACGGCAATTAACGCTATTAAACCTATCAGAAAATAGAAATTCCGTTCTATCAGTTTGTCCAGTGCTTGTATTTTTATATCAGTTTTTTCACGTTCTTGTGTTATGTGGGTTTTCATACTTCTTTCGGAGTTCTGTATTCGCTCATCTATTTTCTCAAGGTCCTGAAGAGTCAAGTCTCCGAAAACGGAAACTGTAAACACACAAGAGAGTATTATGCATAGCAAAAAGGTTTTCATAATCCAAAAATTGAATGTTAGCCTCTATTCAGAATATTCTGGAAATATAAACTTTTTAAGAAAAGATGTCCTGGCATAGAATGCTCTTGACGTACTTCCATGTCCCGAACCTTTCGTTCTCGGTTGAATGTACACCCCCATTTTACCAGTCAAAGCAGAAAAACCATCTGTAAGGATTGTTTTTCTAACTAAGTCATAATCTGCTTTTACCTGATTATAAACTACCGAATCACTGAGATCGAAGGTTGTGACATTGTGCAATATTGATCTTTCCTCATTTTGACTTTCCCAAATTCTTGCTGCTACAATCATCCGTCTTAATTTGATTAACAAATGGCTGTCTTCGAAATCGGTCCGCTCAATATTGTAAGGATCAATCATCGTTACAGACATCGTTTCTTTTATTGTAAGTTGTCCACTCTTTAAATGTTTTAAAGGAATTACCTTTAATTCCCAAGATCCAAAATTTGGAGATTGTGAGGAATTGATAGGTAAACCCAAATATCTCTCAAGGACATGTCCAGCCCAGCCTTTGTTGAGATTCTTTCCCTTAAAGACCGTAACTTCAAACTTATCAGCAAGTATACGAAGATCCTTATCAATTATTGCCGTAAGTTTTTCTATTGCTTCATGTCTTTCCATAGAAGTATTTACCATTCTGTTTTTGTCTGATCCTCAAATAGACGATTAGATAACGCATCAATTCGCAGCTGTGCAATCTGGTTATATGATTCATCTTTTTCAATCATTATCCATTTTCGGTTATACTGTTCCGCGGCGACCGCTGTTGTTGCAGTGCCAGAAAATGGGTCAAGAATCAGATCGTCCTCATTTGTTCCAGCGAGTAAGATGCGACTGACGACAGAAAGTGGTTTCTGCGACGGATGTTTACCGTGCTTACGTTCTGACCGTGCTGTAAGGGGTATTTCCCACATATTACGCATCTGTTTCCCGCTGTTCATCTCCTTCATCACCTCATAATTAAAAGTCCAATTTTTCGCCTTTTTGCTTTCATTGTTGACTGCCCAGACAATAAACTCGGTGGATTCTGTGAACATGCGACAGGTAATATTCGGTTGAGCATTCGGTTTATACCATACAATCTGTGAGATAATCCGTCTATCAAAAAGGTTCTGAAGGATAAAACCGATTGTAAAAATACAGTGGTATGAACCAAAGATGAATAGATTTCCGTTGGTCTTTAGTATTCTAATGACTTCTCTAATCCAATCGACCGTGAACTGAAAATAATCATCCTTAGAAAAGATGTCCCACTGTTCTTGCATTGTTACATGTGAACTAAAAGCCCATCCTAACCCTTTCGTTTTTGACATATTGAAAGGTGGATCTGTAATGCAGCAGTCAATGATCCCATCTGGTAATGTCGGTAGAATCTTTAGACAATCACCTGAGACAATCTGATTAACGGGTAGGTTTTCATTTTTTCCTGATAGGATAGTTGGAGAATACTCTGAACCTTCAATTGAGGGATCCTGTATTCTATCCTTTTGCGAAGTTTGCGATGCCGAATCGGTTTTAAGTGGATGAATTCCTGTTGATAGATACGCAATTAACTGTGCCTTCTTAAGGGTTGAATATCCTTTCAAACCACGTTTCTTGAGTTCTTTCTTTAGATCGATGATTCGCATGTTTTCTAATTTCATGTCTTTGATTTATTCCTTAGGATATTTGCTCAATGCTTGTTTCTGTTCTTACAAGCGGAGATGACAATTGATTGTTAAACGATTACAAAACCAATGCAGAATATTAAACGCGTATTCTGACGGATCCTTCGCGAAAACCTTTATGAAAGCAAGTAGCACAATACCGGTTCGGTTAGGAAACAGAACATACCGGGTCTATGCAAGTGATATTTTGGGCAAAATGAATTCCATATACCTATTATAAAACTCACGTTATATAGATTCAGATTAGATTCAGCATATCTGTAAACAGAAATTATTTGCCTGTAGATGTCTGTTGATGCTTGAGAGTTTCCATCTCTTTTGTCAGTTTTTCTACTTCTTTCACGAAGTTATCATGTTGCGTTTCCATTGCCTTAGTAAGTCTTTCTACTTCCAGCACCAAATCATCCTGCTTTTTGTCTTTTCTGTAAGGAATTGCAATCGCAACGGCAATTAACGCTATTAAACCTATCAGAAAATAGAAATTCCGTTCTATCAGTTTGTCCAGTGCTTGTATTTTTATATCAGTTTTTTCACGTTCTTGTGTTATGTGGGTTTTCATACTTCTTTCGGAGTTCTGTATTCGCTCATCTATTTTCTCAAGGTCCTGAAGAGTCAAGTCTCCGAAAACGGAAACTGTAAACACACAAGAGAGTATTATGCATTGCAAAAGGGTTTTCATAATGTACACCTATCAACATAGTTAGTCCTATATTATTGTAACTTTTTCGGAAAATCAAAAAACTTGTAACCTATTCTCTAATACATACGTAGTCTTTTTATAGTGGCTTAGAATGCTGATAAACAATACCACTACTGGTATTAGATGATGTTTATCAGGTTATATAATCTGAATTTACAACACAATGGTGAATCTCTTCTCATCAAGCTCTAATTCATAGCGATAATTCTATCAGAAATTATGCAGATTGTCAAACCATTTACACGTTGGTGTTTGAAAACTCTTAATAGGAAAACATGATGCTCACTCCGGAAATGGTTCAAGACATTCCTATTGACCCAGGTGTTTACTTTTTTCACGGTTCTTCTGGAAAAATACTGTATATTGGTAAAGCGAAATGTCTACGCAAAAGAGTCCGTTCTTATATACATAATGTAAAAAATAGACGTTCAAAGATCAAAAGACTGATTAGATGGACAGAGTCGGTAAATTATCAGATATGCCAGTCTGAACAGGAAGCACTTTTTTTGGAATCACGTTTAATTCTTGAGCATCAACCCTCCTATAATTCAGCAATGAAATATGGGAGAAAAGCCTGCTACATCAGAATAGACATGGGTGAAGATTTTCCACGACTTGATCGAGTTGAAGAGATTCAGTTGGATGGTGCAAGATATTTCGGCCCCCTCTCAAGTCGTAGATGGACAGATGAAGCAATTGATGTATTACAACGCATCTTTATGGTCCGAACTTGTCATGATACCATTACTCCCCGTATTGGTTTTAGGACGTGTTTGCAGTATGATATTAAACGTTGTACTGGGCCTTGTGCTGCACTTATTTCAAAGGATCTGTATCGAGAAATGATAATGAATATTATCAATCTCTTAGATGGTGAGTATGAAAAGGTGCAAACTAAACTTGTCGCCAAACGTGATAATGCATCTGCACTACTGAAATTCGAACAAGCGGCCGCTATAAATAAACAGCTTGAAAGGGTGCAGAAGGTATTTCCTTTTCTTGATGCACATCGGGAGAATAAGAAGAAGGATCAAAGCAGAGTCAAACAACCGACAATTGACAGACTGTTTTGAAGTGTTATGCGTTAGCACCAGTTTCCTTCATCGGTTACTATCCATAAAACTTCGCTCAATAATAACTATAAACAAAAAATGCTTGACAATAGTAGTTTTTATATGTTACTATATATTCTTGTATAATACAAAGGAGGTTAAACGATGTATATCGCCAGATTTGCGCTGATTACTTTCGTCGCCTTTGCACTCATGATAGGTTGTAGTATGGTCAATAAAGAAGCAGAAATGGTTCAAGAGACCAGTATGACTACGGATGCAGAATCGATGGATGAAGTCTCGGTTCCTACTCCGAAAAAGTCCGCCTATCGTCAGGTGACCTTTAATGTTGAGGGCATGACATGAGGATCATGTCCAGGTATAGTGCAGGATGCACTTACTAAGGTCAGTGGTGTAGAGGTCGTCAGCGTTTCCAGACAAACAAAGAAAGTTGTCGTGAAAGTTGAAAAGGGTAAACTTACAAACAAAGACCTGATTAAAGTTATTGACGATGCTGATTCTCGTTTTACGGCATCACTTGTGAATTAATACGTTGATTGGGCGAGTTCTCTCGCCCTTCATCTTTCCACTCTGTAATAATCGAGTATAAAGCCATAATCAACATCAATACAAGTATTGATAGGAAAAAAGGAATGATTATGTTATATAAAGTTTCAATTAACGTTGCTATGTTGGCGGTCATCCTTGCTATGTCAACAGTCATATTCGGATGCGCTAACCAACAGACAGATGATGCTGAGCAAGAATCTGTCAAAGCAGAAGCAGAATTAACTGTGGCTACTGAAGAAGTCAGCTTGAATGTAACAGGTATGGTCTGAGGTTCATGCACCTCCAAAGTGCAGGATGCACTTTTAAAAGTTACTGGGGCAACTGAAGTTGTGACAATTTCAGATACAGATGAAAAAGTCGTCTTAAAGGTTGAAAAAGGTAAGGTTGATACCGATACGCTGATAAAAACCGTTGAAGGTGTTGAAACAGTTGATGATAAACCGCGTTTCGTTGCAACGGTTCCTGAAGAAACAAAATAGATTCTTAAAGATATTGCATGTATGTCTATCTAAGAATCTTGAACTTCCCCTGATTATATCCCACTGTAATCCTCATGTATGAATATGCATGAGGATTCCTTTCTGGGCATCTCCTAGCCAAACACACGCTTCTCAAGCAGGGATTGGACTTCGTAGATTGAACCTTTCTTCTCAGAGTAGGGTTCCGGCATGCGAACAGGTGTGGAAACGATGCGCGGTTGGTTCGTGGGTTCACCCTGAATAATAAAATCGTTAAAAGTATCCCAATCGAGGATACCCTTTAGAGGCCAGGCATCCACAGCACAGTATTGAAATAGTAGTAAACGTCGAGGACTTTGAGAAATATTGGGGGCTGATCCATGTAAGGCGCGAACATGATGAACGCTAATTCCACCTGCTTTGAGTTCAATAGGCACAGCACCTTCAGGGGTGAAATCTGGGTCCGTAACTGCTCCGACAAACGCTCCATTCTGATGATGGTCTAAGGTTGGTCCGTTATGAGATCCTGGAATTAACATCAGTGCACCGTTCTCAACTGTCATGTCATCTATAACGACACCAACTGCAAGCAGATCATCATTCGTATGAGGGTAGAATGCCCAATCCTGATGCCACTCAACCGGACTACCAAACTGAGGATACTTCATATTCAGTTTATGTCCGTTATACCTTATCGCGTCTCCTATGAGTTGACTGACAATCGCCAGAATGTTCGGATGTCGTAATGTCTGATCATATACTGAGTGATACAAACAGGGACTTTTGATTCTTCGGACTTTAGGGCTTTCTGCTGTGTGGCCCGGTTCCAGATCAAAGATGTCGTTGTGTTCAGTGACTT
>CAZURU010000074.1:0-15798 GCA_964623585.1 uncultured bacterium | reverse complement strand
TAAAAAAGATATCCAATGTAACTGATGCTTGTGTAACAGCAGGTATAGGGTGGGCTCCCCCCATAAACGCTGCATCTGCAGAACCGTCTGTTAACATACCTGCTGCATCAAAGTATCTTGCGTTGAGGTTTGAGAAATCATTATAGGTAACACCATGCGCCTCTAACACAGGATTTAGAAAGTACTCAAAGCCTGCCCCGGCAGGTCCAACCACTACACGTTTTCCTTTCAAATCTGCTATTGACTTGATGCCCGAAGTTTTCGTTGTTACAAACAGACCTATGTTGGGTGCCAGTGTCATAACAGCCCGTATCGGGTGAACTTTTTCCCAGTCACCTTCTCCCTGAACAGCAAAATACGAAATCGCAGCATTTGCAAGCGCAAACTCTAAATTACCATCATCGCTAACAAGTCGACGTATATTTTCTTGTGTGCCTTTAGTAGATTCTGCTGTAACTTTCCATTCTACACCTTCAATGTTCTTCTCAACGACACCCGCTATCGCTGATCCGACTTGGACAAAAGCACCCCCACCGGATGCAGTGCCAATGTTTATGAAAATTGTGTTAGTCTTCTTTTCGTCCGTTTCGCTTGCTTCATTTTCTGTAGATTGTTTGTCTTTATTGTCACACCCAATTGTGAAACACAAAGCAAAAACAAGACAGAAAATTGTGAAATAAGTGGTTGTAGCCTTCATAGTTTTCTCCAAAAGTAATATTAATTCATTATGAATTTATGTATAGGAAATCTTCCATTATATGGTTTTAGTAATATTAGTTTCCCAATCCCGGTAGGTGCGGTTTCCTAACCGCACCTAATACAAAAATATGATTTATCAAACTCACGTAATTAGATTATTCTGTTTTATTGCCTTGCGGCGTTAAGTGGAACTTCTGGCGGAAAATAACACATTTTAGACATATCAGGGAAGATATGCGTTACATCTCTGCGATAGACATCTCCACTTAATATATCAACGATTCCACCTAAATGTTCCGGATACTCAGACAGAAAACGGGCAAAACTAAAGTCCTTCGTATAAAATGCGTAGACAAGTTTACGGAAAGCCTCCATCCCATCAACAAACTTCTGACCGAATTCTCCAAGTTTAGCTTCTGAAAAGTCATTATCGCGAAACGCTTCAATTATGGCATCCGCCGCCATCTCGCCAGATTGCAGTGCTAAAAAGAGACCTGTGGAATAAACAGGATCTAAGAAACCGAACGCATCACCGATCAACACCCAATGCTCTCCTGCAATCTTACTTGCTCGGTAAGAGAAATCTTTAGTCGTCTGTATGGGAAACAACTGTTTTGCCCCCTCAAGTCTTTGCTTTAATGGCTGACATCTGTCCAATTCTTCATCAAATATTTTCTGAGCATTGAGCTTACCATCGGCATCTCTTCTATTTTGCAGCAGGTAATCTAACTCACCAACAACCCCAACGCTCGTGCGATTGTAAGGTAGCGGGATGGACCAGAACCAAGAATCCTTCTCTTCTGTATGCAGGATGAGTGTGGCACCCTCGTCAATACCGCTGTCCCGATGTCCACCTTCATAATGTGTAAATAGCGATGCTTTCTTCAGGTTCGGTTCCACACTGTTTAGTTTCAACTGTCTACCAATGAGAGAACTTTGACCTGTGGAATCTACAATCACTGTGCCGTAAACTGTTTCTGTGTTCTTATCCGATGTTGATAGTTCTGAATTACCTCTATTTTGAATAACAACGCCTGTCGCCTTTTTCCCATCAAAGATCACTTTGCGGACACCAACACCTCTGCGAACATCTACCCCATTCTCCGTTGCATTATCTAACAGCATCTGGTCAAATTCGCTTCGCAGAACCTGCCATGTCACAGAACTTTCGTGCGGGTTAGTTTCAAAGAAATAGAACGGGGCAGAGGCTTTTCCTGAACGTGAGTAAAACTGCACACTATACTTCTGTGGAAAATGACTCTTTCTAAGTCTGTTCAGCATGCCGAGTCGTTTGAAAGTCCAGTAAGTTGCGGGTATTAACGATTCACCGATTTTGAATGTCGGTTCAGCATCGCGTTCCAAAAGCAGAACCCGTTGTCCATTTTGTGCGATGAGTGTCGCAGCCGTGCTTCCTGCCGGTCCCCCGCCTATGACGATGGTGTCGTAGTTTTGGTGTGTATTCATCTTTGTTTCTCTGTACATATCGTGGTTTTGTGTTTCAACAATTGGAGGCTTGATCAGACCTGTCAAGATCAATAATATTTCCGATATCTAATTTCATTTCCCTTCAATCCTGATTCAAGTTTAATATCCTACGAGTAAAATGTCGTACATTTGCCACTCCTAATCTTAACCAATTACGAGGATGGTTTATATCTGACAGCAGTTCAGAAGCTTGAGGGTAATTTGGTTGAATTTTTAACGCTTTATTGACCGATAGTTGTGCTTTTTTCAGTCTGTTCAATTTGAAATAAGCCAATCCAAGATAATAATACGTTTTTTCACATTTTTGAGAAATATCGTTTGCTTCTGAAAGTATGTTTATACCCTTGTCATAACGCCCTTTTTCTATATGATCAACGCCTTGTTCATAATACGCTTTTCTTAAGAGTTCAGATGCTGGTTTATAATTTTCGTCAATTCTCAATGCTTCTTTTGCAAATTTCACAGCTTCCTTGTATTCGTTCTGTTTAAGAGATTTCAAACCAAGCTTGACATATTTTTCTTTAATTGACGTCAAAAGTCTGTTTGCAGATTCATAGTTTTGGTCAAGATGTAACGCCGCTCTTGCTTCATCTTCTGCTGCACCAAGATTATCATTATTAAAATAATCATGTCCTCTATTCAAATAGGCGTCTTGGATATTCATTACAAGTTTAAGAGTGCGTTGATCATTAGGCTCAAGTCTTTTAGCTTCAAGCACTGTTTTACTTGCGTCTGGTAAATTCTCCATATTAAAGTAAGCCCGAGCGAGGTAGTAGTGTGCCATTTGATAATCAGGTTTAATTGAGATTGCCCGTTTTAACGAGTTTACTGCCTTTACGTACACACTAATTTCAAGATAAACAATGCTTAGATTAGTATGGACTACGTGACTACTATCACCAACGTTTATTGCTTGTTGATAAGCACTTATCGCTTTGTTATAATCCTTCATATTATAATAAGTTATACCAAGGCTGTTATAGGCATTTCTATATTTATCATCAATTCTTATTGCCTGTTGATAAGATTTTACTGCTTCGGCATAGGATTCTTTTTTCCTATAATCATCTCCTTGTTCTTTGTGTTTTTCTTTTATTTCACTTAACAGTTTACTTGCAAGTTCATAAGTAGAGTCAACTTGCAATGCCTCTCTTGCTTCTTTCTCTGCGGCTTCAAGGTCTCCTAATTTAAGGTAAGTCTTGCCAAGATGAAGATAAGCACCTTTGAAATCTTGATCAATTGTCACTGCCCTTTGCAGCTCAATAATTGCTTTATCATATTCTTCACGGTTGAAGTAAGTTTTACCTTTGTAGTAAGATTTCATCTTTACATTGTTCAAAAGTTCTCGGGCAGGTGGATAATCAGTCCTGAGATTTAAGGCTTCATCGGCTGCATTTTTAGCAGCTTCCAGATTATCTATCTTAAGGTATGCCTGACTAAGTCCACAGTATGCATCAGCAAAAATGGGTTCTCGGTTTATAGCTTCTTTGAATTTATCAATCGCAATATTCCAATCACTATTTTTCAAGGAACTACAACCAAAACGATAGTGTCCTATAGCACTCAAAAGTTTCTGGGTATCTGGATGATTATTATTCGTAAGTTTCAGAGATCTTTTAGCAGCATTTTCCGCTGCTTCCAAATTGCCTTGGGCAAGGTACGCTCTCCCTAGCCCGGAATGAGCTTCTGTATAAATTGGATCTATGTTTATTGTATGTTTAAACTCATTGACTGCTGCTTCATACTGATTCTTGTTTAGATAATAGTAACTAGCTTGATATCGATCTCTTTTTCGTTTATTGCCTTCAAAACGGGAAGAATTCAGATAGTTTCTCAAGTAACAGAGACTCGCAGCAATTGCGTCAGCGGCATGATCACTATTTGGAACTGTTAGAAGATTACATCGTTCTTTAACCCCTTGCATGACCTGCGTCTTATCTGCTTTTCTATTTCCTGTTGCTGCATATTTCAACTGTTGTGGTGTATAGAGACAGACTTCTGTTATTCTGTGATACCTTGCTATCTGTTGTATCTCTGCTACACAAGCTGCAACGTAACGGAACCAGTCATCTCTTGCACCTTCAAGTCGTTCTATTGCAATAGCATCAATTGAATATGATGCTATTAACTTATTTATAATTTCTGCAGTCTTATTTAGGGTTTCTCCCCAGCCTTGGGTTGTTTGCGTATTACAATCAAGGACAGTATAACCGTCAGATAATTTTTGAGTTATTGACCAACCTATATTTTTGACACCAGGATCAATGCCAAGGACTATCGCATCGGTTTCTAATAGTTTCTCAGGTAGTGATTCAACTGAGTCCGATTGTTCTTGAGAAACTTTCATTTCTTCAGGTGCAGGTGGTGTAGGAATGTGTTTTAGCGTATCTATAGACTCAAGAAGGTTAATCGGGATAAATCCACGTTCTATAAACGGGGATTGTCCTCGTAGGTTGTCTCCTTCCTTTTCGTAAGACGATAGACATAACCAATTTTTCGCACGGGTCATTGCCACATATAATAATCGAATTTCCTCGTCCCAATCTTTTTCGTTACAGTTGTAATAGTGTGGTAATAACTCTTGACATATTCCCACAATAAACACATTAGAAAACTCTAACCCTTTGGATCTGTGAATTGTCATGAGGGAAACAGCATGCTCTGGTTGTTCTGAATTACGGTTTTCAGATTTGTTAACGTTGTAATACGGAATCTCTAAGTTTTTAAAAGCATCTTCAAAAGTATCCGCTTGTCTATTAGTGCGATATAACACTGCAAAATCGCTAGGATTCCTTCCTTCTTGAATGGCATGATAAATGAAATCAGAAATGACAGATGCTTCCTCTTCATGATCCTCACAATGAAGATATTTTACTGTTGGTCCCTCAAGGTTTCTCGTAAAAAGTTCTTTATCTCTCCTATCTGGATTAAAGTCAGTAAGAGCCCGTGATACTTCAACTATTTTCTGTGTTGAACGATAGTTTTGTCCAAGAGGAATCACCTTGGCGTTGGGATAATCTTTTTCAAAGTTTAATATGTTTTGAATGTCAGCTCCTCGCCAACCGTAAATCCCTTGGTCATCGTCACCTACAACACGCAGATTCTGATGTTTCTCTGCCAAAGCTTTTATAATTTGGTACTGAACAGGATCGGTGTCTTGGTATTCATCAACGAAAATTAGTTCAAATTTTTCTTGCCACTTTACCTTTACTTCGGGTCTATCCCTAAAAAGTGCGTTGGCGTATAGTTGTACTTTCGTATAGTTGTCTGTACCATTCTCTGAGATTTGTTTATATCTTTTATAGATTTCTACATACAACTGTGAACTTTGGTGGTGTGGTGCCTGGTTACTGGCTGTCTCAGGGCTAATATTTTCCATTTCACATTTGCTGATAAAGTTATGAATCTCTTCAGCATCAACAAATTCGTGATGCTGGATGTAATCAATTTGAGAGTGTGCTCTTTCCTGATAGATATGTGTCAACTCATCAACAGTAAATTCGGGAGTGTTATCTATGCCAAGTTTATCAAAATCAGTGTTTGAAACATGTCCACAAAAACTGTGGAACGTTGAAATCCAAATATCTTTAGTTATTTCTGACCTCAGAATTTCACTCAATCTATCCTTTAATTCATCGACGGCTTTGTTTGTGAAAGTAAATGCTACAATTTCATCAGGTGCTACTCCAAAATTTTCTATAGCGTAAGCGATAGAATGGACAACTGTCCGCGTCTTACCTGAGCCAGGTCCCGCGATAATCAAGAGGGGACCATCTGTATGCTTAACAGCTTTTCGTTGTGCGGGGTTTAATCCGTCTAAAAGTCTTGACATAGTAATCTATATATCGTTTTTCAACATCCTAATAAAAGACAAAGTTAATCCGCCGCTTTTTCGTCTCTTGATTTGGTGGATTCTGGCTTCTCTTGTGGTAAATCTGCAAATTTATATCCTGCCTTCCGGTATTCTTCATCCAATGCTCGGTAGTAATTACCTAATTTTTCGGCATCATGGTTAAACCGCTCTGAAATTTCTTTGCGAATTCTGTGAATTTCGTCAAGTTCGTAGTCTGCCATTTTAGTCATCAGCTCCATAGGAATTATATCCTTTGAGGGATAGATTTGTCAAGTGCAGTCGTCTCATTACAGGAAACGTTCATCCGTAAATCGTTTTGACTTCAACTCATATCTCGGCAATGAACCTTGTGACACAACTTTGACGATAGCACGCAAACCCAAAGTGTCCCGGATAGCAGATACTACAGCATCCACAGTGTCAGTAGGATTTGGATTCGTAGATTCAATAAGGATTTCAAGTTCATCAAGCGTTTCTGTGCGATAAGTACGGACAGAAAACTCTTGCACATCGGGAAACTGAAGGATGATGTTCTCAATCGTTGCGGGATATACGTTCAATCCTCTGATAATAATTGCATCGTCTAACCTTCCGATGACACCACCATCAAGCGCACGATGTTTGTTTTCACAACATACAACAGTCTTCAGTTTAACATAATCACCCGTACGATAACGTATAACGGGCATGCCAACGCGTCCTAAATTGGTTATGACCAACTCCCCTTCATCAGCGGGATTGCCAGTCTCAGGATTAAGCACTTCACATAAGAATTCATCCTCATTTAAGTGGACACTTTCTTGTGAATTGCACATGACACCCCATGCTCCCACCTCTGTTGCGCCAGCGTGGTCATAAGCACGTGCACCCCAACTGTCTTCAATTCTCTGTTTAGTTGCTGGTATGCTTGCCCCCGGTTCACCTGCGTGTATCGTCACCCGTATATTGGATTCTTCGCTGAGATTGATTCCTAACTGTTTGGCGACTTCTGCCAGCCTGAGTGCGTAAGTAGGCGTGCAAACTAACACTGTAATAGCGTTACTTAGGATTACACGTAGGCGCTGTTCAGATGAGAAGCCACCATTTGCGATTGTAAGTGCCCCAAGCTGCTGTGCACCATGATAAGCACTCCAGAATCCGATAAATGGACCGAATGAGAACGCCATCATTATCCTGTCTGATGATGTAACGCCTGCTGCATCATAGATGGTCCGCCAACATTTACCCCACCAATCCCAAGATTCTCTTGTGTCTAACCACCTTAAAGGTGCTCCTGTCGTGCCTGATGTTTGATGTAGACAAGTATAACGTTCTAATGGATATGTGAGATTAGTACCGTAAGGTGGATGAGATACCTGGTCCGCGCTTAATTCATCTTTTGTGGTGAAAGGTAGTTCTTGATAGTCAGTTAGAGTCTGTATCTTATCTGGATGTGTAATCCCGACTTCGTTTAGTTTTTTCTTATAAAATGTGTTTGTTTCCAAAACATGCTTGAGCATCTCACGGAATCGATGTAATTGGTCTTTTACTGGCATAGTTGTTGTGGTAAGTATCCTACCTAAATCTGAAGATTCTTACGAATTCTTACTCTTCCAGGAGAAATAACAGTAAATGCATTCTGTAAACAGTAAGGACATATTTTGGTTTGCATATTGCAATACTTTTGCATCATCAATAGTGGGAGCAACTTCAGCAATGTACAAAACTTTGTGACCGTTACGCCGCAGTTC
This sequence comes from uncultured bacterium, assembly GCA_964623585.1. Lineage (GTDB taxonomy): Bacteria > Poribacteria > WGA-4E > WGA-4E > WGA-3G > MSPOR6. Next base: position 8,031 of record CAZURU010000074.1, on the reverse strand, counting down.
TGTTACAATTGACCTGTTAATACTTTCGTCTGCTACAATATTCATTAACTATCTTCACGGATGGGGTAAATTACATCAGCACGAAGAGCTTGTGCAGCAAAATTAATCGCAGCAAAAACTCCTTTGCTAGTCAACCGTGGGTATTCATCAAGTAATTGTTGGACCGTTTCACCTGCAGCAAGTTTTTCTAAGATTAGTTCAACAGTAATACGAGTACCTGCAACCACAGGTTTACCCATCATTATTGAAGGGTCCGATTGAATTAGTTTCTTATCCATATCTTACACCTCAGTAAATCTTAATAAACAATTCCAGCGGAGATTAAGTGTATCTTGTATTCTGATATTCGGGTGCATAAAACTCTGGTAGAAGGCTATCAACCCGTAGTAATCCGCGTTGTGTCAGTTGTATTTGATCTAAATCTGCATTTACCCGCAACATGCCATCGTTTTGCAGTTTTTGGTATGCATCGGCATATATCTTAAGAATATCTGCGTTGAATTTTTCTTGGAAATAAGAGGGACTGATTTTACCGAGTTTAAGTTGCAGAATCATCTCTCGTGTCAGTTTTTCTGCCTCTGTCGGTTTGAGTGCACGATAGACAGGGAGTTTATCTTCCTCCAAATTACCGAGATAGTCTCCCCATGAGGGCGCGTTTTGAAAGTGAATTCCGCTGAGATGTGAAAAAGAAGCCACACCTGTGCCAATCATATCGTTGCCTTGCCAGACTGCATCCCGATATACAAATTTTGAGGGTTGGTCTTTCTTTATGACAGTGTATGCGCTTGATTGTGCATAACCCGCTTTCTCAAACTGTTCAAAGGCATATTGATGCCATTCCCGCTTCAGTTTCCAATCAGCAACAGGTAATGCATCTCCACCGAGAATATCTTTTGAATATACAGTATTAAATGGCAACTCAAGTTGATATACTGTGATACAATCGGGATCGAGTTCTATAGTTTTCTTTACAGTGTCTCTCCAGCTTTCCCAAGTTTCTCCGATCATGCCTGATATGAGGTCCATATTGACCTGCTCAAAATCCAACTCTTGAATCCAAGGCGCAATGCGATAGACCTCTTTTGATAGATGTGCTCTTCCATTTTCTGCTAATATGTCATCGTTCAAATTCTCAACGCCGAGACTTAGACGTGTTACACCGATATGTTTTATTGCTTCTAATTTCTTTTGTGTGAGAGTTCCGGGTTCACACTCAAATGCTATCTCTTCAGCCGCATCCCAAGGCATTACTTTTTTGACTCTATCTACTAAGTTTGTTAGATGTTTGACGCTGATATATGATGGTGTTCCGCCACCGAAATAAATAAAGTGTAACGGTCGATCTACGATGGCTGGTTGTCTGCTGTAGATTTCTATCTCTTTAGCAAGTGCGTTTAAATATGTGTCAATTTCTGAACTATTCTTATCAGTATAGACGCGAAAATAGCAGAATTTACACCGTTTACGACAGAACGGAATGTGCATATACAAACCGAGTAACGCATCTTTACGCGGTTTCTCGGTCAATGCATCATGTACTTCAGGGACTGTAGATTCATTCCAGACAGAATACGGAGGGTAATTGGAAACAAAAACACTTCCCACTGTCGTATCTTTTGACTCAATTCCTGCTGTAGCTGGTTCCGGTATTGATTTAGACATATTATGATCCTTTACGTGTAGCGTGGCAATTACTTAACTCTTTTATAATTCTACCACAAGTATAGCCAAAAAAACAAACTATTCGCTATATGATATATGTTGCAGTTGAACAGTCCACTATTTCTCACCGAAGCAGTATAAAATACCATCTTCCGTTCCTATGTATATTTTGCCATCAGCAACACTCGGGGACGCGACGATAGATGAACCCGTTTCAAATTCCCAAACGCTCTTTCCGTTGGCAATATCCAAACCGATAAAAACGCCGCGCGTCGTACCGAAAAACACGCGGTTCCCTACGATCACAGGTGAAGATTCAATTCGTGATTTCGCTGTGAAAGTCCATATCCGTTCACCTGAGTCAGGGGATAGTGCATGGACCATCTTATCTCTTCCACCAATGACAACGATGTTTTTCGTTATCGCTGCAGACGAAAAAAACGGTAGTTGACGTTCAGGATTTTCATAATGCCAAACAATATCCCCCGATGTCAGATCTATACCCAAAACTTCGTTTCCATAAGTCCCACAGAATGCTCTCCATAAACTATTAGCAACGGGAGAGGGTGTGTCTGATATAGACTCAAAATTAGAAATCGCTGGACTTGCTCCGACATAAGCACCCAGCTCAACTTGCTGAGCCTGTGTACCATCATGAATGTTAATCACACGTAGGTAACTATCGCACCCCGTAACAATAGCATAATCCTGTCTGATATCCTTATCATCAGTCTGTGACCAGACAGCAGGAGTTCCGTGAACATATCCTTCAGTTTCGTATTTCCATATCAAGTCGCCGCTATTTTTATTGAGACAGTATAGGAATCCATCATAAGAACCGAACAGGACGTTATCATCCAGAAAATTTGCTGATGAGATAATCTCTCCTTCAGTCTGAAACTGCCATCGTCTTTTTTGCGTCTCTACATCCACCGCATGAAAAATACCATCTCCATCACCAAAATAGACGACACCATCCTGATAGGACGGTGAAGATTTAATTGATGATTCCGTACTATATGTCCACAGACTTTCACCGTTTTGTGTGTCAATCGCATAGAGAATACCATCTAATGCACTTAGGTATACAATATTATCAACAATTGCAGCGGTAGACTCAATCATGTCACCTGCTTTAAAAGTCCAGAGTAGTTCGAGTTTTTCCGGTAGTTGTGAGTTTGCAACCCCTGTCAGTTGCGAATTTCCGCGGAAACTTGTCCAGTTGGCATGGGTATACTGGACAATAAAGATTATCAGAACACATACTATTAAGCTGAGTGTTAGTTTTCTAATTTTTTTCATAGTCTTGGTTTTTCATAGTTTTGTAGATTATTGCTAATTAGTTAATATTTGTAGTGCAAACTGTCAGTAAATCAACGGTATGAATGCCTTAATGAAGTTCAAATAATTAAATGGGTAATTACTTGTTTGCATAATGCAGGTTCACTCCTCTGCTGGCGAGGTTTCCTAACCTCGCCAAATTACCCAAATATTTTCTTTAACTTCATAATGGCATTCCCCGTGTTTCACAGGCACAATCTAACAGAATGTGCTACATTGAATTTTCAAAAAATTTCCTTATATAGGTCTATAATGTCCCGGATATCTAAAGGACGTGGGTTAAACTGAGCAGTCCACTGATGTACAGCGTCATCTGCTAAAGCGGGAATGTCATTTGAATCTACACTGTTTTGGACATGACACTCCTGTATAGTGTTCGGTAATTCGCCAATTCTCTTTAAATGATCGATTCTGTCTGCTATCGTATCTGCAGCGTAGAATTCGCTGTAAAGTCCTTCAACAACCTCTTTATTGAATCTGATAACGTGGGGTAACATCAAAGATACAGCGATTCCGTGTGTAATTCCGTATCTGGCTGTTAATGGGTTTGCACAAGCGTGTGCTGCACCGAGCATGGAATTCTCTATTCCCAGACCTGCCAGATAGGCACCAAATAACATCTTTCCTCGTGCCTCATTGTTCTGCCTTTCATGCCTTTCAAGTGCCGATTCATAGTGTTCATTAAGAAGATTCCAAGCTTGTAATGAAAACATCTGTGACATAGGGTTGCGCCTTGTGCAAACATAACTTTCAACTGCATGTGCGATCGCATCAATGCCCGTTATTGCTGCGACTTTTCTCGGTAAAGATTGGGTTAGTGTCGGGTCTAATACTACCGTTCTAAATTGTGCTTTTTTATCGCCACAAGCCATCTTGATGTGTGTATCTTCCTGTGAAATGAGAGCGTAGGATTGTGCCTCACTTCCAGTGCCAATGGTTGTAGGGATTCCGATAGATGGCAGCATAGGTTTTGTTGCTCTGTTCGTTCCCCAATAGTCTTCCATTCTCCCGCCGTTCGTTAGTATGAAATTCACCCCTTTTGCAGTATCCATTGCACTTCCGCCGCCAAGTCCTACAATAAGGTCTATCTGTGCATGGGTTTTTGCGTAATGAACTGCTGCATCCACATGTTTCGTTGTTGGGTTTGAATCTACATCACGAAACACATAACAGGTTATCTTCTCACTATCCAGTGCAGCATGAGCTCTATTCAGAATACCCGCTTCCTCAATCCCTGGATCAGTTACTATTAAGACGCAACTTCCTCCAAGTGCACAAACATATTCACCAAGTTTCTCAATGACGTTATTACCAAAGATGACGCGTTGTGTCAAAACAGTATCAAAGGAATTCATACATAGAATATTACTTAGTAGATTGAAAAATTTCAACTAAGCACGTTGAAAAGCGCGTTGCCGATATAGATGTTCAAACAGATTTCCTTCGTGCGGACTATCCCAAGAGATTCTGTTTGTCGGAATTGAGCCAATATTCAACCGGTCCACAAGTGGTGTAGCTGATAGTCTCTGTATTAATTCTTCGTCATCGGATATTACTGTGGCGACAAGCGTTGCGTCTATTGAATCTACGATTTCAGCATAAGGAACTTCTACCACACTTACAAAAGGGAACGGAAATTCGGTGTTTGCCAACGGGTGTTCAGGGTCTGCACACCAGATAACCGTCGGTCGCAGGAACGTGCATCCATTTAATTCGACCACGCGATCACCAGTTGTTAATTCTATTGCACCGTTCTGCTTGAGCTGTTGGTCGATGAGGGAAGAAATGCTGTGTGCCGCTTTCGGATTTGCCCATGCTGCGATTCCAGCTTGAGGATGGTCAAGGGGTTTCGGCTCAATACTCGCCAGACGATCTGATAAGGCTTCTGCGACCTCTTGACCCTGCGATGTTGTCCAGACTCCAGACGCGTTAATACATGAACGACCCCCATTCTTTGATACCGACTCAACCATTAAGTCAAGATAATCATGCCAGTTCTTATTTTCTCTCTGATGAATGAGTATTTTGCTTCTCCCCGGTCCGTGAATCTCCACACGAGGATCATTCAACCACGGTGCAACTGTTGCACCACCACCAAACAGCATTGATCTACCACAGCGGAATAGAATCTCATTCGCCCCAGGATAATCGGTTGGGTAGAAACTAAATGCCTCTGGTGGCACACCAGCTTCCATAAATGCCTGGGATATCCGATACGGCGTCCACGGTTCTTCACGACCCGGTTTCAAGACAAGCGGAACTTTTAGCGGAACAGCAGGAATCCAAAGAGAATGGACACCGGGAGAATTACTTGGTAGCACAGCACCGAGTGAATCAGTTTCACAGACATAGCTCAACATGCGATCATCTTGTATCCCCCAACCTGAGTCAAGAATACGTAAGTCCAACCCCCGCGTTAGACCATCTAACACAGTTTCAATATTATTTAACATACCTTCGATCTTTGCCATATTATCACGGCAAAGCGTCTCTGGTAATCCAGTTGTTCCTGATACCTGTTTGATATAATCCGCAGGTGATTGCGTTCCTGTATCAAGCGGTAAATCTGCAGTTGTGAATAGATCTGCTGCTGCATTGCACATTGATATCAATTCTTGGACAGTATATTGAGATAACGTTTGTTTGTGAATAGGCAGATCGCGCAGGTCTTTTGCTATTAAACCTGTATTGGCTTGGCTTACCTCTACAAAAGGTTCACCCGTCCTGATATGGGGAACAACTACAGTATTTAAGCTTCTATAAGTTCGTCCAGATCGAAGAATTGGTATGTGTATCATAGTTTTCTTACCGGTTCTGTTTTTGGTGTAGGTTATTCACGATGATATCTTTGCTATCCATCCTGATGATGCGTCGCAATAGAGGAAGTCATCTCCATAGATTGACAAACCGTGCGGCTCTGGATAGTCTTCAGACACTTCAATCGTATCAAGAATATCCCCTGTTTCAAGGTTGAGTTTGACGATAACACGTTCTGACGTATGTGTTACCCACAGACCATCTTCAACTCTTACAGTGCCGTGTGCTCTACCGTAAGGTAATGGTAAGGTGTGTATGATAGACCAGTCAGAAGTTCTAACCTTGTGAATTTCCTGGTTTTTGAGTGTTTGTACCCATAGATGTCCTGGATCAAAGTTATCGTATTCAACACCGTGTGTTCCGCCACCTTCAGGGACAAGATATCGTCCAAGTGTTTTCCCCGTAGTAGGATCCACCTTGAAGATTTCTCCAGCACCGGGTTTAGCATCCGTATCTCTGACTGTTCGCCATCGATCCCCAGGACCGTTTGCAGCTAACCAAAGCGCACCTTCCCCATAAGACATCCCGCTTGTATTTGAAGAATCGCTTGGAATGTCCCGGATAAGTTTAGGTACTTGATAATCTGGATCACAAGTAATTTCAACCAATGCAACTCTATCAGTAATCTGGTCAACTATCCACAATCCATCATCTGTGACTTGCAAACCGTTTGGCACAGCGTAAGGAGATCGGAAAACTTTTTCAATTTTAGATGCCATATATAGATTCCTTTATGGTAAAGTTGAAATGATAAGAACAACCCAGAGAAATACTCTACTACGTATTTTAGCACTTTTTTGCAAAATAGACGACTCTTTTTTAGTATAAGAGGCAATTTGAAAAAGGGGCAAAGACTTTACACACCCATCCACAACATCCCACTTGTTTTTGTTAGTCTGCCGTGCTATGATATAAGTACTCTGTAGCAAGTTACACAATTCAGGTTAGCGTACAATCTCCACAATCATGACAAGTGAAAAACATGAAAAAAATGAAGACATTCAGCACTTACGGTCCCGTGAATCCTGAAGATCATTACGTCGTCTCACGCAAGACAGAACTTGCTGATTTCATCAACCGCGTCAAGCAAGGACGTTATATCGTCATATTTGCCCCTCGACAGACAGGCAAAACGACATTCTTCCAATGGGCTCTTGATGCACTCACGACTGATACAGTAGAAACGTACTTACCTATTGAAATCAACTTTGAAGTGTATGAAAACTCTATTGCAGCCGATTTTTATGCCTCATTCTACAAAAGAATTCGAGATGAAATTGAACATGTCTTCCAGAAACGTGGCACTAACCTTTCTGAAACTTTAATACATTTGTTAGAGAACACAGAGATAAATGATCACGTAACAATGTTGGAATTCTATCAAAAACTTGGAACTATTCTCGGAGATGAGAAACTTGTTCTCATTATTGACGAATTTGATGGTATTCCCAGTGATGCCGTACGCGGTTTCTTGCATGCACTCCGCAATATCTATGTTCATCGTTCTATGCGTGAATGTCCGTTCAGCGTCAGTATTGTAGGTGTTAAAAGTATTACACAACTTAATCTTGACCGCTCTATTTCACCTTTCAATATACAGGATGAATTCATATTGCCGAACTTCACTTTGGATCAGGTGTGTGAGTTACTTGCTCAATATACAGATGAAGTTGGTCAAACCTTTGATCCAGACGTAATTGAGAATATCCACAGACAGACTGCTGGACAACCCTTCCTTGTCAACCGATTTGCTCAGATACTTACAGCGGAGATGGAAATTCCGAAAACAGAAACTATAACAATGGCGCACTTTTCACAGGCACACAAAGATATATGTGAAGAAGATAACACCAATCTCACACATTTGATGACAAATATCCGTAGAGACCCAAGTTATAAAAATATCCTGATGCGCATCGTTTCTTATGAAAGGGGTGTCCGCTTCAACCCACGCAGAGACATCGTCAGTGAACTTACTACACTCGGTGTGATTGGAAAAGCACAGGATGGGATGTGTCAAATCGTAAATCCAATTTACCAGTACTGCATTCTACAGGCATTCAAACCTGAGGTAAATGGACTTGAGCAGGACTACCTCCCTGAAAACACCGTTTTTATGGACTATCTCACACCGACAGGACAAATCAATATGGAATTGCTTCTTGACAACTTCCAGAATTTCATTGCGCGCGCAGGGTATCGGATACTCCA
>CAZURU010000073.1:0-15836 GCA_964623585.1 uncultured bacterium | reverse complement strand
GTTTCTCAAGAATTTCATGGTAGTTTCTCTTTTTCGTTGTTAGTTCTGAACTCACTTATTTCATGAGTTTTCTTCTTTGTCAGAAATAGATATGCGTTCCCTATGACCCAGTTATCCTTTGCTTTGCTTTTTGTTTAGTAAACGTATTACCTCGCGTGCCAGAGGCGGATCACTTTGCTGAAGTAATCTCATCCCTTTTCTTTGCTTGTGCCGTTCCATCAGTTCAAAAGCACGGGTGATCCGTTCTGGATGAAACATCGTCTTTTTGCCAAGTAGATGCGATTCTAACTCTTTCGCGAGAAAGTTGTTCGTTGTAATCGGCGTATCCCTCATAATCGCCCCTGCCCACATAAGAAAACCTTTCAATTCTTCAAACGCTGCCGCATTATCGTGAGAAGAACGTGCTATCCGTTGTCGCTGGACCAGTGGATGACCGGACTCTATTGCTGCGATATGGGCAGAATAATCGTAGTGTTCGGGAACTTCAACGTTAGGCGTCCCCTCAGCAGGGCTTGGGCAGCAAGCGAGGGATTGCTCCGTAAGGGATTGCCCTTTTTTCAGATGAACCCACGCTGTTTTATAGTCGCCTAATCGCTGATAGGCAAAACCTAAAACAGCATGCAAGTGTGCACTGTCCGGTTGAGGCGTATTACGCAGCACTTTCAGCACAGAACCAATCGCTTCTTCTGGAGAATCATACCAATTTAAATTCGCTAATTCAACAGTAGAAGGTGAGGTGGCAGTATCGGGTGTAATTGGACCTGTTTCTTCTGTCTGTTCTTGTCCGACTTGGAGAATAATGACGCTCACAACTATCAGACAAATAAGGATACCAAATATCCAATAGACGTTATTTTTCAAGATTTTCATGAAGGTTCTCCTTTGCATGATCTGCAATCTTCTCTGCTGCTGTTAGCGTGGCAAGTATACCACACTTTGTTAAGAATGTCCATATCCAATTGACAAATGGCAACATTGAAATGTTTCCAATGTAACAACAAAAGCCCGCGACAAAACACTCCGTGCAAGGCGAAGTTCGCGCGGGCATGTAAGCAATATAACTGCTAAAACTCTTAACGTTACTTTGTTGTAACGCGTTATGGTAGTTAAAAAATGTAAAATTAAAATTAAAATTAACGAGGTGACGTGGGGGGGGGGGTTGTTAAAACAGAACCTACGACTATTGGACGTAAGCGAAACTCACTCAAACGACAGTCTTTTAACATGTCTATTTTATATGGCAATTTTGCTTGTCGGTTTTTCATAATCAAATCCCAGATTACGTCTATAAATATAGTATACCTTCAATTTTGGCAAATGTCAAATCTTTTTTAAATTCGCAAAAGTTCTTTAGGATATATACCATTCTTTGATAATTATACTCCTAATTCTGGGTGTTGTCAAATTAATTTGCAAAAAAGATAACTTTTTTCGGAATTATTTTGAATTTCAGCACAAAACCTACCGGGCTTGGCAAACTATTATTACCCGTTTAATAACTTAATCTTCCTGAGTGTGCCTACTACTTTGCATGGTAACGGCACACGAAGTGTGCCTACTACTATGCATTAAAGAAAACCCATCGGATGGATTAGGTCATTCAAAATACTGACTAAGAGTTTAGTCCTAAATAAATATAGTTTCATAAGATTCTCCTTTCTTTTGTAAGAAATGTAAAGACAGGTGTATCATTCATTCTTGTTTTGTTGATTGTTACGACGAGAAGGCTGCTGTTTTTCTTCAAGAAAACGTTGTACCTCTGCTGCGAGTCCAGGATCCTTGTCTTTGAGACGTTGCAGCCCGCGTATTCTCCCGTGCCGCTCGATCATTTCAAAGGCACGAACAAGCCGTTCAGGTGTCACTTCTGTTTTGTCGCCTTTGAGGTGTGCTGCAAGTTCTTTCGCCAAAAAGTCATTTGTGGCACTCACAGCGTCCTCACGCATTATGCTTTCTGCCCAATCCATGAAAGCGTCAAATTCCTTCTGTGCAGCGGCATGTCGACGTTGAAATTCTGCCCGTGCTGCTTCTGCGGTTGTCATCTGATTTTTCGGAGGATGTGTCTCCTGCGGTGGGAGTTCTGGATACCAAGGCATCTCTTTGGTTTCGGGGATCCGTTTTTCTTTTGGGACGATAGTGCCTTTATCCTTAGACGCTTCGGCACGTTGCGGAACCAGCTGACGTTCTAATTGAATTGGTGTATACTTCGGTTTACCTGCATTAATCCAACTCAGGTGTGATTCAGCATATGGATCCGTAGGCCAAAGTGTTAAGTGTTTCCTATAATAGAGCCATGCAGTTTTCACATCACCAAGACGCTCGTATACCATTCCTATAGCACTAAACCCAAGCGTCGGATCCAATTTGTTCCCTTTTATGAGGTGTTCTAATGCGCCCTCTGGATCATCGTAATGCGTACGATAACCTAAATTAAGCAAAGCGCCGACGTGGTTAGGGTCTTTCGCAAGAATTTCTCTATACCCCGCCGCAGCTTTTGCATTATCCTTTTCGTAAAGTATTAGATGCATTTTTGCCTCAAAATTGTCAGGGCTTTCTGTGAGTGCTTTTTCAGCATATTCATTAACTTTTTTCCAACTTGCACGTATTGCCTCAAGGTATTTAAATGCGCGGTGTGCGGACACTTGACTTAAGATCGCTTCGTTATAGTACCCATGCTTTTCCAGATAATCAATCGCTTCTTCAGGGTTCATATCACCGGCAAGGATTTCAAGCCTTCTTTTGTGTGCTTCCTCGGTTATAAATTTTTCACCATTTCGTATTTCGTACATCTCTCCTACAACTAACATTTCTTGTCGCAACTTTTCAAGGCTCATTTGGATATCCATTGGAAGTGGCGGTGGTGGTTCAATAATATCGTCATGCTCCGCAGCGGGTATAGGCCCAATATTTTTGAGTGCTGGGGTGTTACGGGCAGCCTTGTTAATACGGATAGGTCTATGTTTTCTTGACACTTCAACGTTAGGTGCTTTAGTAACATCGGGGGTGTGTGCTGCAACATCGGGAAGCGGCTGCTCCGTTTCACTCTCTTGCTGTTGCACGCGGTGCATCGTAATGATACTCCCAACACTGAGACCGATAACGATGCTGAGCATCCAATACCAGTTGTTTCTCAAGAATTTCATGGTAGTTTCTCTTTTTCGTTGTTAGTTCTGAACTCACAAAATGAATTAGGTCATTCAAAATGCTGATAATCTCCAAACTGAATCATTGCTGTTTTACTGAGGACACCAGTATGGCAACGAATTTTCAGTTCTTGATTCTTAAAATCAACTGACTCTATTATACCGATGCCTATTGTAGTTCCTGATTTGTCAACTAAGCCGACGCTTCTTTGTTGAAAATATGAAGAAGTCTCTGTAGTTACGTTCTTCAAACTTAGATAGTCCTTGATTCTGTTTATATCACTTAAAATTAATCTTCTGCTGGCAATTAATGCTAATTCACGATGTCCCCATTCTGCATATAGTATATCTTCCTCAGTAAGTTCCATAAGAATGTCAACCTCTCTCTGATTCGCAATTCTACCTTTAAAGAAGGGTGTACGCACACTGTTAATGTCTGAAAATGTAATGTTCTGAATTACACAATTTTTAAAATACGTCTGAAACTTCGTCTGTCGATTCTCTTGACGTCTCTGTGGGCTTTTAAGTCGTGCCATCTTATGTACTGACAGATTGTGTATCTTCAACCAGTCCATCAATTTGTAACTTACTGTGATCTTTGCCATTTCTCTTGAACGTCCTATGCAGATGATATGATGAGGTTGAATTATGTCTATTTTCTGCTGTTTGAGCATCACAGCAGCGGGTTCATGAATATAACCTGTTGTGTCTATAACGACAAACTCGGCAGACGCTTTCTGTGCAGCATCTACCATCAGACGGGTGCCAGACACTAAGGGAAGAAAGTTCCTTATAGGGGATATTGCACCAACATAGTATAAGGCATCAGTATTCAAGGTGGTGGTTACACTGTTTGCATCATCAACGGTCTGATTCTGGTTAACATTCACCCCATCCAAAAGCTTATCAGTAGAATCATCACAAGGATAAAATAGTTTCATACCTATCGTCGTTGGAGGACCGATTGTAGATTGACCAATGTCTGTGTCTATGAGTGCAGATTTTAAACCTTGATTAACAGCGACATCAATAAGATATTGACAGAAGGTAGTTTTACCCGCGTCTAATGCTCCCAGAACCAGGATGTGTTGATTCGGTTTGACTATTTCATCCGAAAGACGTTCCCAATTGGGATTAATTTGGTATGTGCGACTCATGATGTATTGTTGTTAATCACCCAAACTCAGTTCATATCGGAAAGTGACGCCGGGGAAACTGATGAAGTTTTCGATTTGAGAATTGTGTTCAATACCTATGAGTTGTTCAAGCAGAGAAGATCGGCGTTCTTTCCGGATTATCTTAGGTTTTCCTTCAATGTTACCGAGTTTTCCAGCAACGATTATCGCATCTTGTAGGTTACCTATCTGATCAATCAGTTTGTGTGATAAAGCTTGGTTACCAGAATATATCCTACCATCCGCAAGTTCAACGATTTCATCACGTGTTAAGTCTTCATTCCGAGATTGGTGGATAGCGTCAACAAATTGATTATAGACATCATCTACAGTCTCTTGAAGGATTGCTTTATCTTCAGATGAAAGGTCCCGGAACATTGATCCAGCATCTTTGAACTGACCGCTCTTGATCACCTGTTGTTCCAATCCAACTTTCTCGTACAGTCCCTTCACTTTGGTAAACTGCATGATGACACCGATACTTCCAGTCAATGTTCCTGGGTTCGCCATGATAGTATCTGCTGCACATGCTATATAGTACCCCCCAGATGCCGCTGAACCTGCCATAGATGCCACTATCGGTTTATCCAACTTCGTTAATTCACGGTGTATCTCCTGAACAGGGGCAACGCTACCCCCTGGTGAATTTATTCTTAAGACAATTGCTTTCACATTTGGATTATCTCGGTATGAATGAATAAGTCTAATCGTAGCATCAGACTTCGTAATGATACCTGGAATATCTATCACAGCCACCCTTGGACCGATTGATGGAGGATTGATTAAGAAAGGCAGCATTAAAGTGACAAGAAACAGTATCACAATCACAAGTATGATCAGATATACATTTTTTTTTCTCATAGAACTGCTTCCATAGTAGATGAGATTACGTTGTCTATTCATCCAGGAGTCGTTACGAACAGATCGGATTAGGAGTGTTTATAGTCCTTGTCACATTTCCCAGGAAAAAAGATAACCCAAAGAGTTCTCACTAACAAACCGATATCACGTAAGAAACTCCGATTCGCAACATAGTGTAGGTCAAGTTCCAATTTCTTTGGCATTAATTCCGTAATGTAATAATGTTCTGGATTATCTTTAGTTTTCAGTTTTTTTTCCTCATCTCTATTTACAATTTGAGAGGGACCCGTAATACCCGGTTTTACTTGTAGAACTTGCTCTTGTCGTTCAGAGTAGAATTTGACATATTCCGGGGACTCTGGACGGGGACCTATTAAGCTCATGTCCCCTTTCAGAACATTGATTATATTAGGCAGTTCGTCTAATTTCAACTTCCGCAAGAATCCACCAATCACAGTTATGCGAATATCCTGATCGGTTGTTAGTCCTATTCCAATTTGATCAGCGTTCTCAACCATTGTCCGGAATTTATACATTTTAAAATGCTTACCATTCTTACCTACTCTTGTTGCTTTGTAAAACACAGGACCACGCGATTGGAATTTCGCAAGAAAAATACTTACGATGAAGACAGGTAATGTGATTGCCAAGAGTATCAGGGATAGGAATAAATCAAAACAACGTTTTATCCCACGTGACCCGCTTGACCATTTAATACATGTCGATGTTTCATCAATGGCTGTGAAACAATCCTGTGGTGGAGAATCCTGAGTGAGCATTACACGCCTCTATCTGTATCAGAAGTTTCGGTTGAATCGGTGTCTTGACCTGAACTCATCAGATGTCTTCTAATATTCTCTTGGTTTTCTACCTCACGACTTTGAACAAATTCACGATTTGGTTCATAAGTAGGAACTAACTCTTGTAGTTTCGCAATAATCGCATCTGTTTCAAGTGAATCGGCATATTTTGAAAGTTCCCCAATCTGAGTAAGCAGTTGTTCCTCCTCAATCGTTTCTAATTGTGCGACAAAGATACGTTGGTGTTTAGTTGCAGTGACGCCTTCTTGCGGCGTGAGGAGTTCCTCATACAGTTTCTCTCCAGGTTCCAATCCAGTAAAGTCTATCTTTATGTCTACATCTAATTCTAAACCTGATAGTCGAATTAAGTCTCTTGCTAGGTCAAGAATTTTTATCGGTTCTCCCATATCTAACATCAAGATTTCACCACCATTACCCATTGCCCCCGCCTGTATTAGAAGTTGGACTGCTTCTGGTATCGTCATAAAGTAACGTGTAGCTTCTCTGTGTGTGACCGTAACGGGTCCACCTTTTGCGATCTGTCGCTTAAAGTTAGGCAGAACGCTTGCTCTACTACCGATAACATTTCCAAAACGAACAGCGATGAATTTCGTTCCGTTTCTATTTGCTTTACACTGTATTAACTTCTCTGTTACCCGTTTGGATGCGCCGTAGACACTCGTAGGATTAACCGATTTGTCAGATGAAACAAGGATAAATGCCTCTACATGATGCTTGATTGCAGAATCAATAAGGTGCTTAGTACCGATAATGTTATTTTTAACTGCTTCGTCGGGGTGAGCTTCCATGAATTTGACGTGCTTGTGTGCAGCAGCATGAAATATAATATGAGGTTTGTATCGCTTGATAATCTGAAAAACTTTAGAATCATCACGAATATCGCCTATTACAAGTTCGCGATTAATTGGGGGATCCAATTCTCGCAATTCCATATCAATGTGATAGATGCTGTTTTCACCACGACCAAATAAGATCAATAACTCTGGATCAAGTTTTGCAACTTGTCTACACAACTCAGAACCGATAGACCCACCAGCACCCGTAACCATCACGCGTTTACCGGATAGGTACTTTGAAATTTCGGCTAAATCTATCGGAGATGTAGAACGGTTAAGAAGGTCTTCTAACTTAACTTCACGGATATGATTGATACTAACCTTACCCTCCAGGATCGCATGAATACTCGGTACAATTTTGAATTGACATCTTCTATATTCACACTGACGAATAATGTCTCTTATCTTACCGCCTGGGGCAGATGGCATGGCGATTATGACTTCTTC
Organism: uncultured bacterium; assembly: GCA_964623585.1. Taxonomy (GTDB): domain Bacteria; phylum Poribacteria; class WGA-4E; order WGA-4E; family WGA-3G; genus MSPOR6. The sequence goes on along the minus strand of CAZURU010000073.1, from coordinate 8,556 downwards.
AATCGTCCGCTTTCTTGCGATATAGGTAAGGTCTCTTGTCGTACCGAGCACTTCAAGACCCGCAATCGTTTTACCGACTTTCTGCAAATTGTCATCAATAAAACCTATAGGCAGATAACCTTTCTCAGGATGAGACCGTAATTCCCGCAAAACACCGATTCCTGCAGCACCAGCACCAACTATCAATACCTTGGTTCGTGGTAATGCAACCTCATTATGTCTGCCTTCACGGAATAACTTATATGAAAACTTAGCAAATCCAATGATGAATGCGTTGTAGAAAATGTCTACTAAGAAGAAGCTCCATGATGCATCAAACCTTTGAAAAAATGCCGAAATGGTATATAACACTAAGCCTGACACACATACTGCATATATTATCGAACGAAATTCTTTCACACCAGCATATTGCCAGATAGGTTTATACAGACGAAAACATAAGAATGTGAGAAGACGGACCAATGATACAACAGCACAAAATGTTAAAACTAAAGGATATGTTCCCACATTGGAAAATAACGGTATCTGTTTGAATTGATCTATTATATCAAAGTTAAGTTGACGACATGTAAAGTATGTTAATATTAATGCAAGATTAACAAGGAAAAAATCAATTACAATTGAAGGACTCCATCTGACTTTTGTTTTTTCCATATTACCTCCCTTTGCTACTTTTGCAATTAGATTTCAGTATAGACCTGTTCCAATCTTTTGACGAGTATATTCCAATCATAGCTGCTCTCAACCCTCTTTCTACCTGCCCTCGCGATACTTTCACGTCTCTCTCGATCCTCAATTAACGCAATAACATTTTCAGCAAAACTTTCAGGTGAATCTGCGATTACAAGATCCTTCTCACGTTCCGCTTCTAAACCCATTGCCCCAATAGATGTTGTTACGACAGGTGTCTGCATTGCCATCGCTTCTAAGTTCTTAGTCTGTATTCCTGAGCCAGCTCTTAAGGGGGCAACAAATATCGTTGCTTTCTCAAAGTATGGTCGTATATCAGGAACATAACCTGTAACAACTACACCTTTAGTTTTTTCCAACTGCTTTACTTGGTTGGTAGGATGATTACCCACTATCTGAAAAGACACATCAGTATAACGTTCCTGTATCAATGGTAAAATATCTTCACAAAAATAGGTAACGGCATCGGAATTTGGAAAATAGTTCATAGTTCCTGTAAATAGCAGGTTTATAGATTCTTCTGATGTCACTCCGCTATGGATATCAGATTGCCTGTAGGTTTCTGTGCTTATACTTTCATCGGCATTACCATGATGAAAGTACTTTAAATCAACTCCCATCGGGACAACGGATAAGTCAAGATTTTCATCCTGTTTAAGCAGATAGTCTTTATCGAATTGTGCTACGACTGTACCACGATCAAATGATTTCATTATCTCCACTTCATAACTTCTGACACGTTTTTCCTCTAATCTTACCAAAAAGCGTTTTGGTGTGCAATCTAAATCTGCTCTACGGCTCAGATTTAAAGCTAATGAATCGCATAAATCTAATACCTTAGGGACACGTTTTTCATCTTTTACATATTGTCCCATGCGAAAGAGTTGTGCATGAATCAGATCGATATCCTCCTCCTGCAGGAGTTGGTTTATCTTATGTTGCATCTGTTGCGAATACCAAAAATGTACTTGTAAAGGTAGTCGGGAAAAGAAGTGAATAGCAGTGTTTACTTTCGCTGATAAAGAACGAAAACGAACCCATTCAATTCTTTTACAGTAAGGTCTAAGATGTTTTACCGCAGCAATGTCATCATCAGACTCTGCGAAAAAAACTAAGGTAATTTCATGACGTTTTGACAGTTGTTTGATAAAGTGATATGAGCGAATACGGTCACCTCTCTGTGGCGGATATGGACACCGTAAACTCAGGTAAAGGATACGCATAAGTTGACTTTCCTATACATCCCTGGTAGGTGCGGTTTCCTAACCGCACTGGCGTGTTCACATATTTATATATTTTATAATAATCAGACTATTCTGCTTAAGCAGGCAATTCTGCTTCGTCAATCAACATGACGGGTATCCCATCGCGAATCGGATATCGACGTTTACATTCACCTCGACATACCAATTTCTGCTCTGTTTCTATATACTCTATTTTCCCTTTACAAGCAGGACAAGCAAGAATATCAAGCAAAGTCTGTGATAATGTATAAGATTTTTCAGATTTCAATTTATCTCTCCCAGAAAAATTCTATCTTTAGTTTTACTGTGAAGAATTCCATTACCTTCCATGACACTTTTTATATTTAACACCGCTGCCACATGGACAAAGTTCATTCCTTCCAACTTTTGGTACTGTTCCCATGGCTTGTTGTGAAGCAAATTCTGCTTCAGACTGACTGTTAAAGTTTGGCTGTCTCCGTTGTGCCGGACGACGTTGTCTGTTCTGACGTCTTTCAGGCACAGGACGCGTAGGTTGCGTCGTTACTTCCATTTTAAAGATAAATTCGCTAACCTGCTTCTCAATATTCTTATACATGGATTCAAAAATACCCAAAGCCTCGCTTTTAAATACAACGATAGGGTCTTTTCCGCCATATCCTTCAAACCTTATTCCGTGCTGAATATAGTCAATGTTATGCAAATGGTCTTTCCAATGGTGGTCAATCGCATTTAAGACTAGTAAACGTTCAAGTAGACGCATGTTTTCTGAACCCAACTCTTCTTCGCGTCGTTTATAGAAACTCTTTAATTCATTCAGAATCTCACTATGAAGTTCTTCTGCGGATATCTCCTTGAGAGGCGTTTTGAAATTAGGACTGATTAAAAAGGTTGTAACTAACCACTTCTCAAACTGTTCAAGTTCTTCAGGTTCACGTGGTCCTCTTTCTGGAATGACTTCGTATACCGCATCAGCGACAACATTGTCTATCATATTCCAAACTGTATCTTTGGGATCCTCTTCAGAAAGTATTGAATCTCTTAATGAGTATATTGTATCGCGCTGTGCTTCCATAACATCATCAAACTTCAGGATGTTTTTTCGTGCTTCAAAGTTTATTTCCTCAACACGTGTTTGTGCTTTTTCTATTGACTTAGTCATCCAAGGGTGTTCAAGAGGAATGTTGTCATCCATACCAGCTCTTGTCATGGTATTTGACATAAATCCTTGTACCCGTTCTGATCCGAACTTGCGCATCAAATCATCTTCAAGTGATAAGTAAAAGCGCGATGAACCCGGGTCACCTTGTCTTCCAGAACGTCCCCTTAATTGGTTATCAATTCGTCGCGAATCATGTCTTTCTGTGCCGACTATATGCAATCCACCCGCTTTCAGTACATGTTCTTTATTCTTTTCGCAGATCGCTTCCGCTTCAGAAAATGCGACTTGCCATTCCTCAGATTCTGTAGACAGTGTTCTTAAATCTACCTTCTTTTTTCGTAATGTGTCCTTTGCTAAACCTTCAGGATTTCCCCCAAGGAGAATATCCACGCCACGACCTGCCATATTGGTAGCAATCGTTACTGCTCCTGGCATACCTGCTTGTGCAATGATGTCTGCTTCACGCGCGTGTTCCTTAGCATTCAGTACTTGATGCTTAATGTTTCTATGTCTCGCTCTTAGGAGTTTGCTTAGTTTTTCCGAATTCTCAATTGAAATTGTTCCCACGAGCACAGGTCTGCCTTTTTCATGCTGCTCCTGAATATCGTCCAAGACTGCGTTATATTTCGCTTCCTCAGTCTTATAAATCTGATCAGGATTGTCAATACGGATCATCGGTTCATTCGTCGGTACGACGACGACATCTAAACCGTATATATGTGCAAATTCGTTTGCTTCTGTCGCAGCGGTTCCTGTCATTCCTGCAAGTTTGTCATATAGACGGAAATAATTTTGGTAGGTGATAGTGGCAAATGTTTCACTTTCTTGTGCTATGCGGACACGTTCTTTTGCTTCAATCGCTTGATGCAAACCTTCATTAAGACGCCGACCTACAAGTTTTCTGCCCGTAAATTCATCAATAAGCAAAACCTCTCCATTTTCCACCAGATAGTCAATATCCCGTTTCCAAAGATGGTGTGCATTCAAGGACTGATTGACATGATGTACAAGCATAACATGATCAGGTTCATACATATTGTCGATACCGAGTAGCCGTTGCACCTCTTCTACACCATCATCCGTGAGTGAGACATTACCACGAGATTTACCTTTATCATCAATAACAAAATGCTCTTCAGTCCGTAACTGTGTAACGATATAATTGACTCTTCTGTAAAGTTCTGCGGGTTTGTCTGATGCGTCTGATATAATAAGCGGAGTACGTGCTTCATCAACGAGAATACTATCTACTTCATCCAAAATAGCATAGATATGCCCACGTTGAACCTTGTTTTCAAGTGTGAGTGCTCTGTTGTCGTTTAGATAATCAAAACCGAACTGACTATGCACTCCATAAGTGATATCTGCTTTATAAGCTAGTTTTCTTTGTTCATAAGGCATCTGGTTCAATGTTAAACCGACAGACATACCCAGAAAGTTATATATTTGACCCATCCATTCAGCATCACGTTGTGCAAGATAGTCGTTGACAGTGGCGAGGTGAACACCGTTTCCGGTAAGTGCATTGAGATAGACTGCCAGTGTTGATGTTAACGTCTTACCTTCACCCGTTCTCATTTCAGCGATGGACCCGTTATGTAAGGCAGCACCTCCAATAATTTGGACATCATAGTGTCGTTGTTTCAATGTGCGTACCGCAGTTTCTCGTACGACAGCGAATGCTTCGGGTAATAATTCGTCTATGTTAGCACCCGATTCTATCTGTCGTCTGAAGTGCGGTGTTTTTGCCTGTAATTGTGCATCGGTTAATTTCTTAATTGCCGGTTCTCTCTGATTAACCGCTTCAACTATGTCTGTAAATTTCTTTACGTCTCTGTCCTCTTTACTACCGAAGACCTTGGTCATTATTCTATCAAACATTTCTCTCCTTGAAAAATATCAAATAAAGCATACACTAAGGGGCAGCTTGTTTTTTGATATCATTCGTCTCCTGTCAATAAAGGCTGCTGTTCCACAGCAGCAATCGGCTTTATAATATTCTCTCCATCAACATGTTTTTTAAGTATAACATATATTAGAGTCGTTCCTACAGAGGCTAATGAAAAAAGATAACCGAGAATGCCTCCAAATAAAGATATTAGCATAATTGCTAAAAAGATTGCACAGATAGTTGTGGAAAAACTCACATCGGGAAGTTCTGTATTAAAAAAAGCACCATCATCACTTAGAAAAATACCTGAAATTCTTCCTATAATGCCACCCAACCATTTATTTACATATAGCAACGCGTCCTGCAAAAATGATGTGGGCAGATAATACGTCGGCAGTAGTGCGATTAAGAACCCACCTATACAGAACAGTGCCCAAATCGGGACATGAAACAACTTTAAAGCAGATAAAAGTAATCCATAACCCAGGAGACGCCACGGCTGATTCCATACAATAGAAAAAAGTTGATAGATAATTTCAAACGCATCTACTTCTGTTGACGCCGTCATGGCAGGAACAAGGAATAAACCTGCAAAAATGACTAAAAGTATAGATAGGATGAGTATGCCATTAAGAAATCCAATAGGTAAAAAAATAGAAGATATCGTAAGGATGGTTCCCTTAAGAAACGGTATTTTTGCTAATAAACCGAGGCAGATAGGTATTATTAGTAGGCAAAGGAGGAGTAAAAATAACCAAAGAAATGACCCGAAAACAGTTTTCCATCTTCTTCTCAATACATCTAAGGCATTACCGATAGTATAGAGTGTATCACCACGTAACTGTTCAAAAGTGATTTTTGATGTAAGTGTACTGCTCAATAGATGTATGATACCACAAATTATGATACCAATCCACATCACAACTGATGAAATAACACCTAAGTCATTGTTAACGAATGGTAGAATAGGCAGTAATCCGTGAGATGTCCAAATATCCTGTGCCTTTGCGCCATCCACAATAATCAGGCTGAGATAAACTAAAGTTTGATAAATTAGGTAAGCAAGTATTATCCCCGTAAAATGAATTCCGATCCTACGACCGCTGAATCCATATCGGTAAACTCGGAGAATATCCTTGTAATTGAAGTGAATCTGTTCCATACTATTCCATACTATTGGTAATCTAATTTCTGGAGTTGATTGAACTTCTGATGATAAATTATATTCACAGAATTATGCCTGCCGACGCATTGATTAATCCTTACAAATATTACCATAATTTACCGATTCATGTCAAATATATTAAACGCTAAAATTAAAAATGTTTTACGGAGTGTCTATAATTGTCAAGGGAGAGTTATATTATTCTTTGAGAGTCAAGGAGTTGAACCGCAAACATATCCGTCTTATGAACTTATTGTGAATGGGCAATTTATTGGAGTTTATTAGACTTAATCCTTAGAATTTAGAAGAATTGACAGTGTAATCGCATGAGTTTAAATTTGAACTGTTAAAAAATCTTATTTTTGACTTGATCAAATGTGTATATTTTTGCTATAATGCTAAAAGATGTTAGAAATTCGCGCTATATTACGGAATTATTTTAGGTGAATTGCGTCGGAGGGTGCTGATATATGTACCGGTGATGCTGTGTGACCTATGTTGGATATGCATTGGGTGTAACGCGGATATATTTAAATCATCTACTGATCCACCCTATTCGCAGGACGCAGCGAAGTAAAAGGATATTATCATAATTGATTAGGAGTAATATCTCATGAGAAATAAAGTTTACTGGGGACTCGGGGTCCTCATTGTATTAATCTTAGGAGTTTTTGTGCATGTGGTGGTCAACGAGCATGCAATAAACAAACATCTTGAAGCCGAATTGAAGGAAGCAAAAGAACTTGCAAATCAGGTCGAAGAACGAATGGCTGCGGAGAATAACCCGCCAGTTGCAAGAGAAGGTTTCAAGATGGTGCAGCATGATGATCATTGGCATGAAGTGCCAATTGACGCCCCTGATACGTGGCAAGGTGAACAGCATGAAACGCCTGTGGCTCAACCCCCAAAAGCGTATACCGGTCCGCTCACATTTCATAAGGATCTTTTAGAAAGGCATCCTGTAGAGGCACTTCGTCAGCAAGCACGACAAGTGGGGCATTGGAGTGCGGACCATATCCCACCTTTTCCTCCAGATGACACAGAGGCAGCAGAATTCGCACGAGAACTGTATCTCTACAGATACTATAAGTGGACAGGACAGACCGACAACCCTGCCTTTAGACGTCATCTAAAAGCACAAGGTAAAATAGCTGATGCGCTTAATGATTGGTATCGGTCCGAGGAAAATAAAACCCCTTGGGACCTTGCACGGAACCAAGACTTATGGAAATTGGTTTGGCCTGATACAACGGGTAAGTCATACATAGGCACCCGTTTTCGGACAACCTTCACAGAGGGGATCAACCCTTTAACTGCCCGTCCTTTATTGCCGTTTGAACTTGAATGGTCAAATCGAGGAACGACAGAAAACAGATGATACACAAGGAGAGATATATTATGCAAAGATTTTGCACAGTCCTTACAATGATATGCTTAATGCTCATGTTTTTTGTGTCGCACGCTGCATACGCTGATGACCCGAACGGTGATGTTGAAGTCGCAAAAAGCAACGAAGCATCGGCTTTACGCAAGGGGAACTCCGCATACGATCACTTCCAGAACGCGAATACCTTTTATCTTCTGGCGAAAGCGGAATATGAGGCAAACGCAAAAAAAATAGAAAGAGGGGAGAAAGTCACCGTTGCTAAACTGCTGGCAGCAACTGGTGCCGTCATTATTAGCGGTGGTGTTACGAGTCCCCGGTAGTCGTAAGCGTGCTTGTAGATGTACTTAACTTAGCGGATGCTATTAATGATCAAACTTTACTAATTTCGGCTTTTGAAACTGCTATCTCTACAAAACAGAGTGCGATTGATTCTTTTGAGAGTGCAAAAACGGATTATAATAACAAGTATGACACTCTTGTTCAATTGCTTGCGACACATACAGGGTGGACCTTATCTGACCTTATCATGTACATCGCAGATGATGCAAATCGCGAAAAGGGCATAGAGCATAAACAATATAGTGGCAAGCATGGGATAGAGGCAAAAAAAGAGTGGGCAGTATATGATAAGTCCTTTGCCGAATATGCCTGTAAGAGCGGTTGCACTAGAACGTTTAGATATCCATCAAAGGCAATTAACCACAAGGTAATCGTTAAGTGTGCCAATTGTTCCAAGACATACAATAGTTGCATTCCGTCTCGGTGGGAGTATCATAATAAATGGGTAAGCGTTTGCAAACAAAGAAGTCATACGACGTCAGGGCTTGTATTATGTAACGCCGGCGGTGGTTACTGGGCATGTCATCCGCATTTACACCAATATCCGGGGGCAGAATACAGAATAACGGAGCCGGCAACCCCTTCATCACCCGGTTTATATTCCGTGGGTGCTTCTACCATCACGATAAATGGTGAAAAGATGGTGGATACGTACCCAGGGGAGACGGTATCGGTGAATTTGGTAATGCCTTCGGACAA
>CAZURU010000072.1:14099-15871 GCA_964623585.1 uncultured bacterium | reverse complement strand
TACGCTGACGAGCTTTCATAACCTCGACAATCAGCAAACCGCCACACATACGCTGACGAGCTTTCATAACCTCGACAATCAGCAAACCGCCACACATACGCTGGCGAGGTTTCCTAACCTCGACAATCAGCAACTTGTAGCACATTCATCCTTGATTGTGCTTCTTCTACAACATAATAGACGATATGTTTATAGATCGCGTTTACCCACCGTATCTTTCGTCCCGTATGAAGTTCAAATAATTAAACGGGTAATTTCTTGTTTGCATAATGCAGGCACACCACTCTGCTGGCGAGGTTTCCTAACCTCGCCAAATTACCCAAATATTTTCTTTAACTTCATACGGTGTGGTTGTTTTTTACATTGACATATATACACAAAGAATGATAAATTATGATTCCAAGTAGGCACAATCTAACAGAATGTGCTACAAAGAAGTGCTACAAATATTAGAGGAGATATAAAAGACATCATGAAAAATTTAAGATATGTGTCCATTGTTCTGTTTGCTATTGTTTCTATCCTGATTATCCCAGTATTTGCGGATGACTGGGCACAATGGCGGGGTCCTAACCGAGATGGTGTATGGAACGAAACTGGTATTATAGACAAATTTGAAGGTGAAGATATACCTATACGCTGGAGCGTGCCTATTGGGAGTGGCTATAGCGGTCCGACCGTCGCTGATGGACGTGTGTATGTCACGGATAGACTTACTAAACCGAAACAGGTTGAACGGGTTCTCTGCTTCGATTGGGAAACAGGTGATGAAATCTGGTCTTACACATACAATTGCATTTATAAAATTGAGTACCCCGTTGGACCGCGCGCAACTATAACTATCCATGATGGACTTGCTTATGCTTTAGGTGCGATGGGACATCTGCACTGCTTTGATGCCGCGACTGGAGACATAAAATTCCAAAAAGACCTTAATACTGAGTATGACATCAATATGCCGATATGGGGAATCGCTTGTGCACCACTAATTGAGGATGATCTCCTCATTGTGCAGATTGGTGGTAAGCCAGAGGCATGTGTTGTCGCATTTGATAGAAAAACGGGTGAGGAGAGATGGAAAGCACTTGAAGATAACGCGTCTTATGCTGCACCGATAATCATTGAACAAGCAGGAAAACGTGTTTTAATCTGCTGGACAGGATGGAACGTCACTGCATTGGATCCGAAAACGGGAGCAGTTCATTGGAAATATCCGATGCCGCCGACGCGCTGGGAGATCGGCATCGCAACGCCTATCTATGCAAATAATCAACTGTTTGTTACGAATTTCTATGAAGGTGCTGCACTCCTAAAACTGTCAGATGACAAACTAACGTATGAACTCGGGTGGCGAAGACAGGGGAAAGATGAAAGGAATACCGACGCACTGCAAACGACTATGTCTACACCTATATGGATAGGTGATCATATTTATGGTGTTGATAGTCATGGCGAACTCCGTTGCCTTGAAGCGAAAACAGGAGACCGTGTGTGGACAGATTTATCTGCCGTGCCTGTAGACCGATGGAGCACCATCCAGTTTGTGCAGAATGATGATAAAGTCTGGATGTTTAATGAACGGGGGGAACTGCTGATTACGGAACTTTCACCTGAAGGATTGAATATCATCAGTCGTGCTAAACTGATTGCACCTACTAAGGGACAACTTAACCGTAGGGGTGGCGTAACTTGGGCACACCCAGCCTTTGCATATAAACATGTCTTTGCACGTAGTGATAAAGAACTTGTCTGTGCAAGTTTAGAAAAAGAAT
>CAZURU010000072.1:1984-13999 GCA_964623585.1 uncultured bacterium | reverse complement strand
ATTGAGAATATCTAATTTTCCATGTTACAATAAGAACTGATGGAGGAAATCCAGATGAAAGAAACACCAGAAAAACATCCGGAATTTGACACAGAAACGTACACAGACCCTATCCTTGAGGAAAGCTATCGAATCAAAGCAGAGATTAGCGCGCAATTCAAGACTGTAGAGGAATATCACCTTTATCTGAAAGCCAAAGAGGAAGAAGAAAAACGGAACGGGGTAAAATATGTCTCGTATTTTGACCCATCCAAACATAAAACGCAAGAAACATCTTAGGATAATATCTGAACATTATGAGGAACAACATCACACCGACGTTAGACTTTTACGTCCATATTATCCTGATGGCACCTCAATTGCAACGCCTTTAGAGGAGCATCACCTCAGAGTAGCTGCAGAAACACGGGCACAGGAAGCAGAAGCGGAGATAGAACGACTCCGTGTACAACTAGTGAACCGACAAATATCCGATTGATTGAATTAAAACTGGAGGTAAAATGAATTCAAAACTCGCAGCTGGAATTGGCGGGATCTCGCACCCGCCACTCGACTTGAAAGAAGGACAACGCCTTCACGGATTTGAAGTTAAAGCGATCACACCAATTGATGAGTTGCAGGCAGTGGCAATAGAACTCTTGCATCTATATAGCGGTGCCCGGTTGTTGCATCTCTATTCAGACGACTCCAGAAACCTGTTTTCAATCAGTCCACTAACACCAGCATTTAATGATACAGGAGATACAGGATTAACTCATATCCTTGAACACTGCGTAATGAAGGGATCACGTAAGTATCCAGTAAAAGGTGGGGTCTCTGAGATAATGAAGATGAGTCTCGCGACTTATGACAGTACGAATGCGATGAACTGGCCTGATCATGCCTTCTACTACACCTCAAACAACGTGAAAAAAGACCTATTTAATATTGCAGAAGTCCACTTTGATTCGGTTTTTCATCCACTACTGACCGAAGAGACCTTTAAACGCGAAGGACACCATCTTGAACCTGTGGACCCGGATCAACCGACAGGAGATTTAAAAATAAATGGGATTGTTTATAATGAAGTGAAGATGGGTTTGTTCACTCCAGAATACCTTTTAATTTTCACCGTAGTGGATAATCTTCTGCCTGATACCTGCTATGCTAACAATGGGGGTGGAAATTATCTGGTTATACCTGACTTAACTTATGGACAAGTGAAAACGTATCACCAAACCTATTATCATCCACACAACAGTTATTTCTTCTTCTACGGTAATATCCCAACACAAGATTATCTCCTGTTTCTTTCAGATAAATTGGCAGCTATTCCTAAGACTGAGACAAAAGAATTTCTACACCCACTCCGACCAGAAATCACACGTCAACCGAAGTGGGAATCTCCACGGACTGTAACGGCTACCTATCCAATTGGTGCAGATGAGCCTCTCACTGAAAAGACAGACTTAATGCTGAGTTGGATCATTGGAGGGACAACGGACCCTGAAGAGGCTATCTTATGCGATATATTACGCAGGTTCTTACTCAATAACGCAGGCTCACCTCTCCGCAAGGCAATTATCAATTCAAAACTTGGTACTGATATACGATACAATATTTTTGATATTTTTGATGGTAAGATAGGACCAAATAGAACATTTAGTGTCGGTTTAGTTGGAAGTGAAGCAGATCGCGTTGACGCTTTCACGGAATTGGTCATCAGAACACTCACGCAAATTGCAGACACAGCAATTGACAAAGAGCAGATAGAAGCCGCATTTCAACAAATCGCCTACAACTATCAGGAAGTCACACCCAGTTTCCCGTTTCAAATGGCGATACGTGTTATAGACACATGGATATATGAAAAGGAACCGACTCTCTTTTTAAAGATGGGGACACACCTCTCTGCTGTCCGTCAGCAATGGGAGCAAAATCCGCAGATTTTTAATGAATTGATTCGCGAGCGGCTCCTTGACAACCCACATCGGTTGACGACAATCCTTACGCCTGACCCAGATATGCAGGCAAGACTTGAAGCGACAGAAAATAAACGTCTGAAAGCAATTCGCGCACAACTCACCGATGAACAGATGCGGCAAATTGCTGCCGATGCTGTTGAGCTCGAACGTCTGAGCGGACAACCAAATTCACCAGAAGATTTGGCAAAGTTGCCGCAACTGCACGTCTCTGAACTGCCCGATGAACCGCTACATATTCCCACAACCGTTGAGACAGTTCGCGGACGTCCTCTGCTTCGGAACGACATTTTTTCAAACGGTGTGAACTATCTTGTGTTGAATTTCGACTTGCAAGGGTTACCGCAACATCTTTGGCAATACCTACCGAGATACACCGATGCCATCGGCAAACTTGGCGCGGGTAAGATGAATTACGAACAGATTGCACAACGTAGAGCAGCAGCCACCGGCGGCATTGGATGCTCACCAAACTTTACCACACATGCACTTGATCCAAATCGTCCAGTGTGGGATATGCAATTTCGACTCAAAGCACTTGATGGTAAAATGGAGGATGCCTTAGACATTTTGCACGATTTGATTTTCGCTGTGAATCCACGCGATAAAGAACGTCTCTACGATATTCTCAATCAGGCAGCAGATTCTAAACACGACTATTATTGGTCCCATGTTGCTAACCGTCGTGCTGCCCGCGGACTTTCACAACGCGGATTTCTCACAGATATTGTCTACGGACTACCACGACTCCGCACGAGTGAAATGTTACGCAAACGTTTTGATGAATCTTATGAAGAGCTTATCGGTTATATTGAACAGATTCGCGAGTTTCTATTAGTCCAAAGCCGCGTGACCGCCAGTTTTACCGGTTCTGATGCAGCTTATAAAGTGTTTCAAAGACAGTTCTCCGAATGGATTAGCACCATGCGTGACGAACCGATAATCCCAGCACCGATAGGTTTTAAATCTTTTGGAACGCCACCACGCGAAGGGTTAGCGGCACCTATTCCAATAGCACACTGCACACAGATGATGCCAGCACCGCACTACGCGCATCCGGATTCAGGGCTTTTGACAATCGGATCGCATATCTTATCAAATGATTACATGTTCCCTGAAATCCGGCTCAAAGGCAATGCCTACGGTTTCGGTTTTTCATATAACCCTTATGAATCCTTGATCCACCAAGGGTCTGAGCGTGATCCGCACGTCGCTCGGACACTTGACGTATTCGCGCGGACAATTGACTATGTTAAACAGACAGAGTGGACACAAGTTGATATTGACAGGGCAATTATTGCTAAATCGTCAGATTACCTAAAAACAGTGCGCCCCAGTCAAGCCTCAAATGATGCCATCTGGCATTATATCAAGGGACAAACACACGAAGTAATTGAAGAAAAGTATGCACAACTCCGACGCGCAACCCCTAAGAAAGTGCAGCGAGCACTGCTTCAAGTTTTTGAAGAAAATCAAGATAAAGCCGCAATATGCGTCATCGCAAGTCGTGAGAAATTAGAGAAAGAAAATCAGAAAATGGATTATCCGCTTGAAATTGAGGACATATAAACGTATACTTGTTAATACTGTATTTGATTGTAAACATGATCTGAAATAAAAATGGAGACAAAATGGAGACAAAACTTGCAGCTGGTAATGGCGGGGCACAACACCCGCCACTTGACCTACAAGAAGGACAACACCTACACGGCTTTGAAGTAAAAACCATAACACCTATAGACGAATTACGGGCAGTTACCATTGAATTGGAACATCATCATAGTGGGGCACGTCTATTACATCTATATACAGAAGATACAGAGAACCTCTTCTCAATCAACTTTCCGACACCGCCTACAGATGACACTGGTACACCCCACATTCTTGAGCATGCGGTATTGGCAGGTTCACATAAATTCCCGGTGAAAGAACCGTTTTTTGAAATGATTAAGATGAGTATGGCAACTTTCATAAATGCTATGACGAGCTCTGATCATACGTATTATCCTGTCGCAAGCAATGTAAAGAAGGACCTGTTCAACCTTGCAGAGGTCTATTTTGATGCAGTATTTCATCCGCTTTTGACAGAGCAGACTTTCAAACGCGAAGGGCACCATCTTGCGCCTGTTGATCCAGAGGACCCAACGGGTGATCTCAAGATTACCGGTATCGTCTACAATGAAATGAAAGGGGTTTTTTCCGATCCGCAGTCCATTTTGTATCGCTCTGCAACAAGTAGACTTCTACCTGATACGGTCTATGCAAAAGAATCTGGTGGAGACCCCGATGCAATTCCTGAACTGACATATCAACAGCTCAAGAATTTTCACGAGACGTATTATCATCCAAGTAACGGATACTTTTTCCTATACGGTGATATACCAACGCGGGACTATTTGGCATTTCTTGCTGATAAACTTGATAAGATTCCGAAGAACGAAAATAGCCTGCAGTTAGAACCTTTGACCCCAGAAGTTACGCGTCAACCGCGCTGGAAGTCTCCGCAGACCGTGTGTGATACGTATCCGGTAGCACCTGATGAATCTTTGACTGAGAAAACTTACATGATGCTGACGTGGTTCATCGGTGATGGGACTGACCCCGAAGATGTTACGATGTGTAATATCCTGAGTCTTATACTCTTCGGTAATGAAGCTGCACCGCTAAAGAAAGCTCTCATTGACTCAAAATTGGGAACTGATATTATCGGTTCTGGTTCTGGTTCAATCGGTCCAAATAGTTCGTTTTTTGTCGGTATCAAAGGCAGTGAAGAGGATCGGGTTGAAGCATTCACGAATCTGGTAACTGATACACTCACTGAACTCGCCGATAGCGTTTTTGATAAGGAATTGGTGGATGCGGCTTTCCAACAGTCTACCTATTATTACCAAGAAGTATCCCCGATGTTTCCGTTGCGTATGCTATACCGTGTTATAAATGCTTGGATATATGATAACGGGACAGATACCTTCCTGAAGATAGGTGAGAACCTTGCTTCTATACGTAAGAAATGGGAAGAGAATCCAGCGATCTTCAATGAAATGATTCGGGAACGTCTCGTTGATAATCCGCATCGGTTGATGAGTGTACTTTCACCCGACCAACAGTTGCAGGCAAGACTTGATGCTGCATTAGAGAAACGGACTAAGGCTATTCGGGCAGAGCTGACAGAGGCAGAGATTAAAAAGATTGCTGCTGATGCTGCAGAACTTGAACGTATGAACGGACAACCGAATCCACCAGAAGCATTGGCAAAGTTACCACAACTTAGTGTGAGCGATCTCCCCGATAAACCGAAACATATTCCAACCACAATAGATAAAGTGTGTAGACGCGACTTTCTCCGGAGTGATGTCTTTTCAAATGGTGTTAACTATTTTGTATTGGATTTTGATGTTAGGGGAATACCTGAACATCTCTGGTCGTTTATGCCGAGGTATATTGATGCTGTCCACAAACTTGGTGCGGCAGACATGGATTTTACGGAATTGGCACTCCGAAAGTCATCCGTTACGGGTGGTGTCAGTTGTGGTGTAGGATTTCGGACGCATGCGCTTGATTTTAATCGTTCACTGCAAAACGTGTACTTCCATCTGAAAGCACTTGATGGAACAATAGATGATGCGCTTGATGTACTGCATGATCTGGTATTTTCTGTAAATCCACGGGACAAGGAGCGGCTTCACGATGTCATGATTCAAGCTGTCGCTTCATACCGAAGAGAGATGGTCCAGGACGGCTCAAGCACAGCAACGCAACACGCAGCACGCGGACTTTCTCCGCAAGGACATCTTGCTGAAATCGTCTACGGATTGCCGCAACTCAGACAGAGTGAGACGTTACTCAACGGTTTTGACGAACTAAATAGTGACCTTATGAGTCGTATTGAAGAGATACGTGATTTCTTATTGAATCGTGGACGTGTGACGGCAGGTTTTGTCGGTTCGGATCCTGCTTACGAGACAACACGTACTAAACTCAGTGAGTGGTTAGGTGCTATGGGTGAAGAGCCGATTACGGTAGAACCTGTTACATTTCAGTCTTATGACACGCCGCCGCGTGAGGGGTTAGCAGGTCCGATTCAGATCGCCCACTGTGCTCACGTGATGCCTGCTCCCCATTATTCACATCCGGATTCAACATTGATCGGAATTGGCACGCACCTTGTACGGATGGATTACATATTGAGTGAAATTCGTTTTAAAGGGAATGCTTATGGTGCCAGGTTGTCATATAGTGCCTTTGATGGTGCTTTATATCAATCTTCGTTTAGAGATCCGCATGTGGCACGGACGATTA
The DNA here is from genome assembly GCA_964623585.1 of uncultured bacterium. Lineage (GTDB taxonomy): Bacteria > Poribacteria > WGA-4E > WGA-4E > WGA-3G > MSPOR6. Next base: position 7,739 of record CAZURU010000072.1, on the reverse strand, counting down.
ACGTTTTTGAACAGACTATAGATTATATCAAGCAAGTTGAGTGGACGCAAACGGATATTGACCGTGCGATCATCTCATCAGCGAAAGATGCTGAAAAACCGATCCGTCCAAGTCAAGCAGTCAGCAACGCACAATGGTATCATATCGGAGGTTTAACGAAAGAGATACGAGAGGAACGTTACGAACAACTTCGCAGCGCAACACCTGATGAGGTGAAACGTGCACTTGTTATGCTCTTTGAAGAGAACCTTGATAAGGCGGCAGTATGTGTCGTCTCAAGTCGTGAAAAACTTGAGAATGCAAACAGCGAATTAGCAAAGCCTCTTGAAATAGAGGATATATTAACGTAAGTGGAAGGCTGGAAGATTGGAAGATTGGATGCTTGGATGGCATAATCTAACAGAATGTGCAACAATAAAGAGGCATTATCAATTAGAAATGGTATAACAATATTATTTTGAAAGGAACTAAGACAATGAAAAAACTTGCAATTTTTGCAGTGTGTATGAGTGCTTTGGTTATTTGGATAGCTTGTGGTTCTAAGACCACTACTGATCCTTTAGTTGAAGAAGTAGACAAATTTGAGAAAAATTGGCATCACTGGCGTGGGCCATTGTCAAACGGTACGGCTGTCAATGCTAATCCACCTACCACGTGGAGCGAAGACGAAAACATCCGTTGGAAAGTGCCGATACCGGGTTTGGGACATGCAACACCTATCATCTGGGAAAATAGGATTTTCATTCAAACTGCTATTAAATTGGATATGCCTGAACAGGAAACGACTAACGCGGAAGAACAATCTGAAGAAGAGTCTGGTCAAAGACGCGGGAGAAGAGGTAGGAGTCGTACAATTCCGCCATATAAATTTGAGATCCTCGCGCTTAACCGAAGTGATGGTAGCACCCTGTGGCAGAAGACGCTTCGTGAAACTGTTCCACATGAAGGGATGCATAATGACTCAAGTTTCGCTTCCAATTCCCCTGTAACGGATGGTAAATATATCTATTCTTACTTCGGTTCCCGTGGATTATACTGCTTAGATATGGATGGAAATATTAAGTGGGAAAAGGATATCGGAAAGATGCGGAAGGCTGGCACTTTCGGTGAGGGTAGTTGTCCAATTGTTCACGGAAATGCAATTATTATCCTGCAAGACCATGAGGATCAGTCTTTTATCACTGCGCTTGATAAGGAGACCGGCGACGAGATTTGGAAGGAGTTGCGCGATGAACGTACAACATGGACATCACCTATTATTGTTGATTACAACGGCGCATCACAGGTGATTGTTCCTGCGACAGATCGAACCCGTAGTTACGATTTAGCGAATGGTGAAGTGATATGGGAATGTGGCGGTATGACACGCAATGTCATTCCTTCCGCTCTTTATATGGACGGTCATGTTTATATCATCAGCGGTTTCCGTGGTAGTTCCCTACAGGCGATTAATTTAGACCTTGCTAAAGGCGACATCACAGAGACAGAAGCCGTTGTCTGGGAATATAATCGGGATACACCTTATGTACCCTCACCCCTTTTGAACCAAGAAATAATCTATTTCCTTAAAGGCAATACGGGTATCCTTACAGCGATTGATAGAAAGACGGGTGAAGTCCACTACGGACCTGAACGGTTACAAGGTATTTCAAGTGTCTATTCCTCAATTGCGGGAACAGAAGACCGTGTGTATGTCGCGAGCAGAAACGGTAATGTGGCAGTACTGAAATATGGACCTACGCTTGAAGTACTTGCACAGAATAAACTGGATGACAGCTTTAATGCTTCACCGGTAATTGTTGGTTCAGAATTATTCCTGCGTGGCACTCAGCATCTGTATTGTATCGCTGAATAGTATTACCATTTCGTTCTTTTATGAAGGAGGATTGATTAGATGAAGAAAGGACTTTCGCTATTTCTATGTGTCTGTGCTGTGACAATTCTCACAGTCTACACATCAAAAACCATTGCAGACAATCATTCCGCAAAGGTTGAGCAACCCCTTGACTTTGAAAAAAACTGGCATTATTGGCGTGGTCCATTAGCAACGGGGGAAGCTGTCAATGGCAACCCACCGACAACATGGAGCGAAGCGGAGAACGTTCGTTGGAAAGTCCCAATACCAGGTTTAGGACATGCGACGCCTATCATCTGGAAAGACAAAATCTACATTCAGACAGCGATTCAAGGTGAGACGGTTAAGCCTGAAACGACTGAAGAGGAAAAACAACCTGAAGAACCCCAACAAAGACGACGGGGTAGAAGAGGGAACAGAAATAGGACCTTGCCAACATTTAAGTATGATCTGCTGGCACTCAATAGAAGCGATGGTAGTGTAGCGTGGCAGAAAACCTTACGCGTATCCAAACCGCATGAAGGTATACATGGGGATGCCAGTTTCGCGTCCAATTCTCCAATCACGGATGGTGTACATATCTATGCATATTTTGGATCACGAGGACTTTACTGCTTGGATATGGCAGGTAATATAAAGTGGGAGAAGGACATCGGAATTATGCGTAAACGAAATGCCTTTGGTGAAGGCAGCTGCCCGATGATTCATGGAAACACCATCGTAATCCTGCAAGACCACGAAGGACAATCCTTTATTACTGCGCTGGATAAACACACGGGTGATGAAATCTGGAAAGTTGATCGTGAAGAACCGACGACTTGGACGTCTCCGATTGTTGTTGATTATAATGGTAAATCACAAGTGATCGTCCCTGCGTCGAATCGTACGCGGAGTTATGATTTAGCGAATGGTGAAGTGATATGGGAATGTGGTGGTTTGACAAGAAATGTTATCCCTTCCCCGATGTATAAGGATGGTCACATCTATGTGCTAAGTGGTCATGGCGGTTTCTCAATTCAATCCATCAACCTTGCCCTTGCTTCAGGGGATATTACGGGTACGGAAGCTGTCGTTTGGCAATATGGTCGTGACACCCCTTATGTACCATCGGCACTTTTGAGTGGAGATATTATCTATTTTTTGAAACGAAATGACAATATTCTCACTGCTATGGATAGGAACAGTGGTAAGGTGCTATACGGTCCACAACGGGTTCAAGGTGTAACGAATGTGTATGCGTCTATCGTCGGTGCAGCAGGTCGCGTGTATATCGCAAGTAGGAACGGCACAGTTGCGGTGATAAAGGAAGGTGCTGAATATGAGATGCTTGCATTGAATAAACTTGACGAGAGTTTTAATGCTTCACCAGCAATCGTCGGTTCAGAATTATATCTGCGTGGGACTCAGCACCTCTATTGCATCGCGGAATAGATTGGATAGGAATGATAACATAAGGGTGGGTCAGAATACTCACCCTTACTGTTTTTATTGAACTTTTGGTTTTAGAACAAAAATAAAACCGTAGCGTCATTAGGAAGATAATATGTTCTCACTAACAAAAACACAACACAGTCTGACAATCGCTTGGGATGACCAACAGGTCTTAGGATACCATTTTCCTGAAGACGGCAACAGACCCTTTTGTCATCCACTAAACCTACCCGGCGCCCCATCCCTCACCATGAACGAACCTGGAGACCACGTCCATCATCAAGGACTCTGGGTTGCATGGAAAAAGGTCAATGAAGTCAATTTTTGGGAACAACCCGCGAAGGGTGCTGATCCGACAGGTTTCGGTAAGATCGTTCATCAACGCATTGTTTCACTAAACACCGCTCCAGACAGGGCAAGTATATTAACAGAGAACGCCTGGATAGATTGGCAAGGTACGACACACCTCAATGAGACAAGAAAAGTAACCGTTCATAATCCTTCTGATGATAGTATACAGATTTCTGTAGAATTGACACTTCGTGCGACAGAACGTGAAGTAGTGCTTGATCTACGCCGCGGCGACCCTGGTGGGATGGGTAGATACTACAGCGGAATGGCAATCCGATTTGACAATATCATCACACCCGGTAAGCTTTTAGACGCTGATGGACGCACCGAACCGATGGACATCTTTGGCAAACAGAGCAAATGGTGCAGTTTCACATCCCAACATCCCGCTGACAACGAAACCTACGGTGTTGCTATCATAGACCATCCTGACAATCCTCGTCATCCGACACCGTGGTGGGTTCGCAACCGAGAGAACTACTGCCTAATCCATCCCTCACCTGTCTATCATAAACCGTTTCGTCTTGCTCCTGATGAGTCTTTGACGTTGCGGTATCGCGGTGTTCTTTATCGTGGGGAACCGAATGTAGCACTATTTGATCTGTAGTATGTATAAAAATTGCGAAAATCAGAGGAACGCTCATGAATGATAAAATTTTGAACGATTGCCGACAAGCGAAAGAGCGGATTGCAGATCTGTTTGGGGACGTGGACACACTTATGGATTTTTTGATGAAACGTCGGGAACAACGTCTGAAACAGGGTAAAAAGTACGTAGATTTCTCACCCTATCGGAAAAAGAAACAAAGCAACCGTAAATCTTAACTCTACTTGTGGGAGTGCTTTGTAAGCAAGATTTATTTCCATTTGTAGGAACCTGATTTTCAGGATTATCCTTAACTGCCTTACTCCAAATGTCTACGCTTGATGTGCGGTGTCTATCAGATAACGCATTGGCAAATGCTGAATGTATTTTCCACGACTTGATATATAAGCGTATGTTACCTTTCAACGAGTCAGACAGCGATCCAGTCCTCCACGAACTTGATCGTCGTTTGCTGAATGAAGTGCTGGACATTACAAGTGAAGATACACACAATGCTGTCTATCGTCTCCGCGAATTGTTATGTGCCGAACCGAGTCTCCACGGAGGGAAGAACTCTAAGTGTAATCTTGAGAAGGAATGGGAAAAACTGGAGAAGTGAAAACCTCTACTCATATTTGAGTCGCAGGTGTCGGGCTTTGATGGTAAACTTAACAGAGAACGAATAAACATGATGGAACTTAAGAATGAAGGAAGATAAGAAAACATGCATCAACTTTTTGACAGTTATGCGGAGATTTTTGGCAGCGGTATTGGAGGAGTATTAGGTTTTCTTGCTGGGGATTCGATCGCAGCAACTTTCGGCAGTGCCGCTGGGCCTATAGCCGCGGGGATGTTGAAAAATATTGGGCAGGAATTTTCAAAACGGGAATTGTCACCACGAAAAGATTTTAAAGTAGGTAAAGTTTTGGCAATTGCAGCATTGGAAATTCACCAACGTTTAGAAAAAGGTGAAAATGTGCGAAATGATGGGTTTTTCAATAAAAAGTCGACAGGTAGGTCAGATGCAGAAGAAATTGCTGAGGCTATAGTGTTAAAGTGTCAGCGAGAACCACAGGAAAAGAAAATTCCGTATATGGGATATTTGAAAGCGGGTATTGCTTTTGATGAAAAAAACATGAAAAGTGCGTAAGTCCTATTTTTATAGAAAATACTTGAAAACATTAATTGTTTTGTAGTATAATTAATAATAAGCGAAATAGTCTGAAATCTACTCCATAATAATCTATGGAGTGAGTTATGCGTAGAAAGAAAAACTCTAAAAAGCCCACTATCATTTATAGAGACAATAAAAAAAATATTAAGGTTATGTCTCAGGGAAGCACATCTAAACCCGTGATAGTCTCACCTATTGATGATAGTAAAGAATTTGAATTGGAAACCAGTAATCCTAAACTCAAACCGTATTTAAAGAAAGGAAAACTTAGTTTTATAGTGAAATCTGACCAAAAACAAGATTACAAGGTAACATAAGTCAGATCGTATAATTTTAAAATAGCTTAGTGATTTTATAA
>CAZURU010000072.1:0-1884 GCA_964623585.1 uncultured bacterium | reverse complement strand
AAGGTCAAGATAATCATAAGATATTACTTAGACTTCCACATAATTCAGAAACATATAATCCTGTTAATAATATTCTTAAATGGGGACCTCTAACCGTTGGATCATTAAGTTTAATTTTCAAAGTATATTTACATTACTCAAGTATTGAGGTTAATACATATTTAGATTTTGTAATAAGTGTTCTTATAGTAAGTTCAATAATTCTGGTACTTATATATATTTTAAAAAAAGTAATTAAAGATTGAAAATAAAACTGAATAAGTCGTTTTGGACTTGAGAATTTTGCAATTTACCTGGTCTCCGTACTCTCTGTGAGAAACTTAGCAAAGATGTTCGTTCCTCTGTAGTTGTATTTTTTATAGCATGCTTTAGAAAATTTAGCCCTAAATATGACAGAAGATGCTTATGTAAGACCTGTATCAGATTTTATTTAGCTCAAGAAAGACTTGATTTACTTAATGCAAGCAACAGTAAGAATCACGAAATGGTTTTTGTAGATTCTATGATATCGAAATTTGATGTATTATATCAATATGAAAATCCGCCTGTTGATGATATACAATATACGGAAAATTTTATAAAAAATTTCGCATCATATATTGACACTGGCATACACCTTTTAGATATGGGAGATATAAAAATAGATGAAGATGATTATATCTCCATAAAGTGGGAAAGAGATGGCAGGTCTTTATACTTTGAGATTAAAGATAAGTGTGTATATTTTACAAAACTTTGGTTTCAGGACGGTCGATTAATATCATCGGACAGAACACTCACTAAAGAAATTTTTAAAGAAACATGGAAATGGATAATTAATGGAAACTTGTAACTCTGTAGGTGTGCACAAAGATATATATCATAAGCGTCAATTTAAAGGATAAATCTGTTGAGGTAGTGTCTTCAGTCCCTAATGAAGTTTAAATAATTAAACGGGTAATTTCTTGTATGCATAATGCAGGTTCACCCCACTGCTGGCGAGGTTTCCTAACCGAACCGAATACGAAAATCTGATTTATCAAACTCACGTTACATATACAGTTTTTGAAGGCGGTCCAAAACGTTTGCACCAAAGCGTCTTTTATGTTATCATTTAATAAATGAAAACCCATCTTCAAGAAAAGCAGAGTGTGTTTACCGTTTACATTGACTCGACAATACCAAGTTACCTGGTTTCAAAACCGAGTCGTGTCCCACGAAGATCAGAATGGCAAAGAATTACACGTGAGTTTTGGGACGATAAACGTTTTGAATTCGTGTTGTCCGACCTTGTAATTACCGAAGTGTCAATCGGGGATAGAACCCAAGCAGTAGATAGATTGAAGGCTATAGAAGGCTTGCCTGTAGTGGCCGTTTTGGAGTTGGAGCGGTCATTGGCACAGCAACTTATCATTGGAAAAGCAATACCGGAGGTAGCACTGGCTGATGCTGTCCACGTGGCAGTTACGGCAATTCAGTCAATCCCCTATTTAGCGACATGGAATTTTGCACATCTGGCAAACCCACACACGATACCGAAAATTGAACAGATTTGCCGTGAAGCAGGCTATTCACCTCCGCGCATTGCATCACCACAGACGATACTGGAGGAATTCTCATGAATGATAAAATTTTGAACGAATGCCGACAAGCGAAGGAGCGGATTGCAGCTCTGTTTGGAGACGTGGACACCCTTATGGATTTTTTAATGAAACGTCGGGAACAACATCTGAAACAAGGTAAAAAGTACATAGATTTCTCACCCTATCGGAAAAAGAAACAAAGCAACCGCAAATCTTAACTCTGCTTGTGAGAGTGCTTTGTAAGTAAGATTTCTTTCCAAAGGTATATCATGTTAGGGAATTAAATACCCACGTTCTATACACCTTTCGCACCGCTGGTGCT
>CAZURU010000071.1:0-15891 GCA_964623585.1 uncultured bacterium | reverse complement strand
TGAGTCGCCCACCGTCAGATTGTACGGGTCAGGAATATCACTCCAAATAGGTTTTTTCGCCTTAGGTTTCGGTAAAGATACAGAGACCGTATAACTCTCTTCATAACTCGAACCCGAAGACGGTGTCACTTCCGCCTTAATCACATAATCGCCAGACGCATCCGCCGGTATATTCCAACTCATACGAGGCTCATCCGTATTGCTATCCGTTTCTATCAACGCAGAACCAACATACCACTTCACAGAATCCGCAATATGACTCAAATACATCACAGACTCATGCGTATCACCAGCAGAAACCGTATACACATCATTCGCAGCAAATATGACACCATAGTTGTATTCATCCGCATTCCCCTGCTTATCATCCGCAGACGGGGGGTCTTGGCGAGGTTGTGTCGTATCCACAGTCACTGAAGGTACCGTGCATTTATGACCATCATCTAGACTATTACCTTGCTCACTGAAACCTTCACCATGTGCACGAGCATACGGAGAAAATAGGTCAATTTTATCTTTGTCGCTCATATTGGAATTCGGTTCTGTCTTAACTTTATACGCAGTTTCAAGCATTTCCAAATCACGAGGCTCCCTTTCCTTTTTGAGTTTTAGAGCTGCTAAAAAATCAAAACCGCCTCCAAAATGAACCTCGTGTTTCTTCATGGCAGTATAAAATGAATTGTCTGAATGCTTATAATGAAAACCTTCACTATCACCCCACTTCTCCCGCTGATCATCCGACGCCTTATCATACCATTTTTTGTATTCTTGGAAATCTGTGTGACTCAACGCTTTTGGACGACCGCTGGCTTCCACAAGTGCAGTTTTGACAGTAAATGTGTTATTCCTCTTATACCCCGAAGTATCCAAAACCCCTGCGTCCGTTTTCACTGCATCTTCCTTAGTTCCCGCAAAGTTTTTCGTATAACCCGCATCACGCAGTCCCACTAATAGAAGCAAAACCACGAAAGGCTAATCCTATTGCCATCATGGAGACACGCGAAGAGACTGAAGATTGAAGCCTAGGACCATTTATCTCGTCATAGATCCTATAATAGACATATCCGATGATGTTTCCATAACTAACCTCTTTTCCATTCTTCTCAGCACGGTCATTCAACTGATAAACAGGATGGTATTTGATTACTTTTCCACTCCAACCCCCAAAAACTTCACAGACACCAAAAACAGTAGACAAAAATAAGATGAAAATAACAAAATACAATGTTAAGGACTTCATCGTAATCTCCTTATAATACCAATTTTAATTATTATTCTTCCATTCTTCCGTAGGTTGGGTTGAGGAACGAAACCCAACATCTTGACCCATTATAGAGCAATACAGGTCGCCAGTTAATATTTTATTGGCGTGCATCTACACGACCTACGCAAATGGTATATTATAAAGTAGAAATGGTATAAAATAAAGAATATCGTAAAAACATAAAATAGAAATTTAATCTGATTCCATAAAAAGAGGATATATCATCTCAAAAGAACTATCATGCACCAACGGACGCATCGTAATCGGGTTGATCGTGTAATCCCAACCCATCATCGCCTCCAACGCCTCATCCGACGTGTTTGTCACATCAATACGAACAACAGGCGTGCTCTCTGTCAGACGGATACGACTAAAACCTGTGGTGCTCCCCCACTCATCTCCCTCTTCAGTCACACCTGAATACGAAAACTCATAACGTGAATTACCCTTAATGAAAAAATCACGACCATCTTTCAACGTGATCTTGTTCCAATCCTGATTTATATACCCCATTGCCACTTCAAAAGCCATAGAGAAACGATTTTCCTCACCAAGAGGACGATCATCTTCTGCTATTGATAATTCTATTAATTCGGGAAACGCCCACACCTGTTCATACCACCAATCCAATCGACTTGCCGAGAGAGATGCCACGGGTGTGTAACCGAGTTCCCACTCCGCATACGCACGATACATCTTTTCATATTCAATAAACTGATCCCATATCTCTACGTAGGGACGATTCGGGTTATGTTCACGAATAATCTCTAAGACAATATCTCTCAAACGTTCCACCATTTCTCCAGTGAATTGATCAGTGAATTGATCATTTTCAGGAGGGGGTTCAACACCACGATACACACCATCAATCAATTCAGGGGGAAGTTTTAGATGTTCGGGGCAGTCCTCTGGCACTGCTGAAGGAGGCAACGGGGGGGCGGGGAGATGAGCGAAACGCGACGGATCGCGCGGGAAGTTTGTGATATACGTCGTCTCAACTCCCGCTTTCTTATAACCTAAAGGCTCTGTGGCAAACTCCGTTTTTACTTTTGTTTGATGGCTATTGACATCCTCTGCTTCAGGTTTATCAATACCCGCATCTTGTTCAACAGGAACTTTATCCGAACCAGTTTCTGCTGCTGCGGGTTTCGATGTATTGGATGGCACGTGATAGAAAACGTCAGGTTCATCAGGTGTTCTATTAGATAGTAAGAACACACCTGTGATACCAATGAGTAAAAGAAGGAGGATAGCGACTCCCCAATACATTCTACGTTTCATAGTGTTCTCCTTATATAAGAAGGCGTCCTTTCGCTATGCATAGCGAAAGGGTTGTCATTAACATGTTAAAATTTGACATAGACTTTGTAACCTTGTCTCCTATTATGCTTCATATTATATCATGAAACTGGTTAATTGTTTAGATAGACTACAGAAATTGGCAGGTAAAGAGAAAGTTTTGCAATCTCTGTAGAGGTTGCTGGTCTCTTTACATAAGCATAAACCTATGATATGATAGAAACCAGCTCTGTCGTAAAGTTCCAGAATATACGGCAGTGCTAAGCATCGGTGGTGTTACACCATCACCGGTACATAATTAAGCACCCTCCGACATAACCCACGCGCACCCGTGAATTTCTAATGTCTTTTATCGTTATACGAAAATGTTCAAAACTTGTCAAGAAAAATCATAGGTTATTTTGTATCAGCGGATGCTATGTTGTATATAGTAGCGAATTATTTATCGGATTGGAAGTCTAACAAATCGTTTTATTTATCTATCAAAGGTCTTGCGGAGTGTTTAGGCGTTGCGCCTTCTTATATTTCCAAGATGATGAAGTGTTTCACACCTTCTGCGACTGCAGCTGCTAATAGGTTATAGGTGCATCGCGTCTGATAATCTATCTCAAAGTTATCGGGTTGGTCGGAATTTACTTTCAGATGCGTAGGTGTTTCTGCAATGTGGACGATAGTGTCAATGCCTGTTACTAAATCGTTTGTTGACTCGTCGTGTCCTAACTCGCTCTGGACGAATTCGAAATTGGTGTCAATAGGTTCAAGTTCAGTTAGGCGGACTGTGTGTGATTCAGATGCAGCTGCTGCTAATCTACATGCCAATTCGGTCCTTGCTGAGGTAATTAATAGATTCATTTGTTTCTCTCTTAAGTGCTACATAGCATCGCTAATTTTAGATGCAATGTCGTTTATTTGTTCCGCATTTCCTTCACTGGGTCGCCAGGGGAGTCTTAACGGGTCTCCTTCCCATCTTGGAATGAGATGCAGATGGAAGTGGAACACTGTCTGAAATGCAGCGGGTTCGTTTGATTGGAATAGGTTGAGTCCATCAGGATTTAAGGCTTCTCTAATGGCTTTTGCTAGTGATACTGCTGCCTCCATAATTTTACTCCCTACTTCGGCTGGCATATCAAAGATGTTTCGGTAGTGCTGTTTGGGTATAATCAGGAGATGTCCAGGATTTGCTGGAGCAATATCCATAAATGCTAATACGTATTCGTTTTCATATACTTTTGCTGCAGGGATTTTGCCTTCAACGATTGCACAAAAGATACATTCCATCTATTTGTACCTCACAAGAATTTTGTGTTATTTTAGCAAATTTATGTATGACGTTCAACAATAATTTGTCAACAACAATTGGGGAACGAATTCCTTACATACTGAATAGGAGATGTGATAAAATATAGGCAATGAAAGATATGCCTGAAACTTACACCCTTATCCATAAAGACGAAGAGACTGAGGCGCGGGTTGGAGAACTGCGGACAGCACACGGTGTTGTGAATACGCCTGTTTTTATGCCAGTAGGAACTCGCGGTACTGTGAAGGCTTGTACCCCGCAGACGTTATCTGATCAGATCCATGCCGAAATCATCCTTGCAAATACCTACCATCTGTATCTCCGTCCTGGGCATGAAGTTGTTAAAGACGCGGGTGGTTTGCATCAGTTTATGGGATGGGATAAACCGATATTAACTGATAGTGGTGGTTTTCAGGTTTTTAGTCTTGGCCCGCTTCGGAAGATAACGGAGGAGGGTGTCTCGTTTCGTTCTCCGATAGATGGTACGGAACGGTTTATTAGTCCTGAACGTTCCATTGCGATCCAGAATGCCCTTGGTGCCGATGTTATCATGATTTTTGACGAGTGTCCCGCTCTGCCGAATGATTATGCGTATCTCAAGAATTCAATGGAGATGACATTACGTTGGGCAGAACGGAGCAAAATGGCGCATGAGAATCCAAAACAGCTGTTATTCGGGATTGTACAGGGGGGAATGGAACGAGATCTACGTCAGACGAGTGTTGAGGGAACGGTGTCAATTGGTTTCCCTGGATATGCTATTGGTGGGTTGAGTGTTGGTGAAGAGAAAGAATTGATGTATGATATGTTGGCATTTACCGCCCCTTTGTTACCCGAAGATAGACCACGTTACTTGATGGGTGTCGGTACACCAGAGGATTTGGTTTATGGTGTGCGTTGTGGTATTGATATGTTCGATTGTGTGATGCCGACTCGGAATGCCCGGAACGGTTCGCTGTTTACATCTGAAGGCATTGTCCGTATTAAGAATGCGAAGTATACGCGTGATTTTAGTCCTTTGGACCCGGCGTGTCGTTGTTATACTTGTCAAAATTTTACACGTGCTTATTTGCGACATTTACATATTGAAAATGAGATTCTCGGTTCGCAGCTGCATACGCTGCATAATCTGCATTTCTATGTCAGTCTAATGCGTGGGATTCGGCGTGCTATCTGTGATGGTAGTTTTGCTTCCTTGTCATCCGATGAACCGGATATTGCTGCATTGGTGCAGTTAGGACAGCCTACTGAGAATGTTGGCTGTTAGTTAGTGATGTGAGGTCCCAGAGAAGAATTGTTCCATCAGTACTTCCACTTGCAAGCGTTTTCCCATCGGTACTGTATGCAACACAGTTAACACTTGATTTATGCCCTTCAAATAATGCTATTTGTTGTTTTGTCGCACTATCCCATATTCTTACTGTCTTGTCTATACTTCCTGTAGCGATTGTTTTCCCATCGTGGCTAAACGCAATAGTCACAACAGAACCTTCATGTCCCTTCAGCATAGCCTTTTGTTTTGCGGATGATGGATTCCACAGACGTACATTTTCAACATTATACCATCCCATGCTGTTAGGCCCTCCACTACTCGCGAGTGTGTTTCCATCAGGACTGAACACTACACAAAATACATTCGATGGATGTCCTTTTAGTGTTGCTTTTAATTGTCTCTTTGAAACATCCCACAACTGTATGATGCCGTTCCGTTTTGAATGACCACTGGCAAGAGTTTTTCCATCAGGACTGAAAGCAATACTCTCAACGCTTGCGTAACCTTCCTCCTGCTTATGTCCTTCTAATGTTGCTTTCAGTTTTCCATTTTCCGCATCCCACAAATATACGGAGTCGTCATCAAAGCCTCCGCTGGTGGCAATCAGATTACCGTCGGGACTATATGTAACTGCTGAAATGTCTGTAAGAGATGAATCCAATCGAGGAATTTTGATTTTATGTTTTTGTTGTCCTGTTAACATATCCCACACAAGTCCGGTGTTATTTTCATTTCCTGTGACCAATGTATTTCCATCCGGACTAAATACAATACTTTTCACATATTGTCCATCTGAGTTGAATGCCACTTTTTGCTGTTGAGTATTTATATCCCAAAACAGTACTTGATTGCCATTTCCACTTGCAATGATGTTACCATAAGGACTGAATGCCATACTTTCAACAACGCCTGTATGACCTGAAAGTGCTGTTTTTGGTTCTCCCGTGATAACGTCAAAACATAACACTGTTCCATCCCCTCCCACTCCAGCTATCGTGTTTCCATCCGGACTAAATACAACATGAAACCATTTAGTTTTCCCATTGCGGAGTGTAGTTTGCGAGTGAAATCTTTCACTATTCCAATAATAGTCTTCATCAAAATTCCACAATTGCAGTGTTTTATCAAGGCTGGCACTAGCAAGAGTGTTTCCATCAGGATTGAATGTAAGATGGGTCACATTTGACCGATGTCCGTTAAGGCTTCCCTTAATCCTGCCAGTTGCCAAATCTAATAGCTGAATTCTCGGACCACCCCCAATAGCAATTTTATCACCGTCAGGACTGAATACAGTAGTAGAAACGAAATGTTCTGTTTCTACTACTGTGAAATTTCCAGTTGCCACATCCAACAGATAATATTTCTTCATACCACCCCAACCCACTATTGTTTTACCATCAGGGGAGATAGCTATTCCAGTGATACTGGAAGGCATTCCATCGGAAGCTGTTCTAAGTTTACCAGTTCCCGCATCCCATACCCGTAATGTAGAATCCATACTTGAACTGGCGAGTATCTTTCCATCTGAACTAAATACTACACCAGTAACAGCACTTTTATGTCCTATGAGGGTATGTTTGAGTTGTCCGGTATCTGTGTCCCATAAAATTACGGTGTCGTCACCGCTTCCGCTGGCAATGGTGTTTCCATCAGGACTGAATGCGACGGTAAGGACATATCCGACATGTCCGGTTAGCAAGCTTAATTCTTTCCCAGTATGTACGTCATATATCCAAACACCAGTTCCGCTGGCAGCAGCAAGTCTATTTCCATCAGGAGAGTACGCCACTTCTCGTACGCTGCCTTTTCCAAGCCTGGCTTTCGCACCTTTCGGCAAAGCCCATTTCGTATAGTCACCTTTATCAGATGAAACCTGATTGGATTCCTGTTCTGCACTATCGCCTTTACCACGGCCATTAGAAGATCCTCCAAATTGATTGCGAATATCCGGTTTCGCTTCCAAATTCAACAGAATAGGTGCATCAATCAATTCTACTGCCAATTCAGATTGAGAATCCAGACTATAGGGTTGTTGGAAATGTGCTAAGTATTGGCTGCCTAATCCAAGCATCAGCGCAATTAGAGCGATACTTGACGCGCCTATCACCCAAGGTATAAAGGGTTTGCTGCCGGAAGACGGAGCAGCGGGTTTGAGATGTTCAACTGTTTGCATGATGTTGTCGGTAATATACGGGGATAGTTGGAAGTTGCTGAGTGCTTCTCTAATCATCGGTTCCTCCTTTTGTAATCTTTGTCTTGCTCGGTGCAGACGGAGTTTTATGGCACTTGCTGATACACCTAAAAATCTGCTGATCTCTTCAATCGTCATTTCACCGAAGTAGTGTAGGGTGATGACTGTGCGTTCACTCTCTTTGAGTTTTGCAAGTAGCTTCTTTACCACTTCACGTTGTGCTTCAACGTTAACTTTTGCTTGTTCTTCGGCGACATATCGTGAATATGCGGTCGTTTCTACCCATTCAGTTTCTGTATCATCTAACGATTCAGTTTCAATACGTTTCCTTCGTAGCCATGCGCGGCATTGATTAGTGGCAATAACATAGAGCCATCCAGAAAACTGACTTGGTTTTTTCAATGTGGAGAGTTTCTGATAGACTTTGAGAAAGGTGTCTTGTGTTATTTCTTCTGCAATGTGGAAATCACCTATTTTCCGCCAAGCGAGGGCATGCACCTGCTTTTTGTATTTATTGACTAAACTGACAAAAGCCGTTTCATCACCTGAGAGGATTCGGTTTATGAGTTTAACATCTTCGTTTTTCATTAGATACCTCAAATTGCTTAATGTGCTATCAGTATATAATGACGCGAGTTAGGTGAGAAATGGTTACATAAATTTTTGTAAATGACGGGTAATGAAGCGTCATTTAACGGTTAGAGGTAAGTGATGTTGTTTGGTTATGAATACTTACAAAGAAGAGCAGCCTATCCCACAAGATACTTAAAGACGGCAGAAAGATTGTCATCGGGTGAGTAGAGTTGAGACACTTTTAATTCGTTTGCAATGAGTATTTTGGGTAGGCGATCATAAAAGATGTCAGGTTTTGCTGTTTCTATAATAACATCACCCTCCTCATCGCCAAAGGTGACACTGAGAATGTCTTGAAACGGTAGGCAAGTTTGTGCTAAACGCCGTGGTTCGTCAGCACGAAGGTAGACCTTATGTGGATGTTCATCAATCAGTTCTCGGATATCGGAAATAGTCCCTTCTGCAAGTATCCGTCCTTGATGGATGAGTAGAATGGTTTCGGTCATCGCTTCTATTTCATATAGGATATGGCTTGACACAACTATGCTGATGCCTTGTTCTGTGAGTTCTGCAAGAAGATTTATAATATCTCGTCTTCCGATGGGGTCAAGTCCAGTGAGTGGTTCATCAAGGAAGAGTAGTTCTGGTTCATGCACAAGTGCTTGTGCAAGTTTTATACGTTGTCGCATCCCTTTACTATAAGAACCGATCTGTCTGTTTCCAGCGGAAGTCATATCCACTGTTTCAAGTGCCTTCGTAGTGCGTTTCTTTATCTCTTCTTTCTCATATCCATTTAATGTTGCAAGAAATTCTACGAACTCAAAACCGGTCATAAATTGATATGCTAATTCTATGTCAGGACAATATCCGATTCTTTGGGTTAGTGGGAAATTGTTCCAAACAGGTTCGTTTAGGACGGTGATGTTTCCTTTGTTCGGTTTGAGCTGGCCTGTCATTAATTTGAGAAGACTTGTCTTACCTGCTCCGTTGGGTCCAAGCAGTCCGGTAATACCGGGTTGGATGGTTAATGTGACATCATTTACCCCCATGACTTCGCCGTACCATTTTGACAGGTCTTGTGTTTGAACGATTGCGGTATCCTGCATATTCTGTGTCCGTATTTTGGTTTATTTAGTATTGTAGTTCTTAGTGATTTTGATTGTTTCTTCAAGGTTTTGGATGCCTGCGGTTGTTCCAATAGCAGTTACACATGCGGCACCAGTTGCTGATGCTAATTCAGCTGTAGATTTTAGGTCCCATCCTCTAATTGTTCCTGCAAGGAAACCTGCGACATAAGCATCGCCTGCCCCGGTAGCATCAACGATGTCAACGGGATATGCTGGCATATAGAATTTTTCTTTTGACGTTGAAACGTAGCTGCCGTTCTCTCCCATTTTAATTCCCATGGTGGAGATGCCATAATCGTGTAAGACTTTAGAGATTTCGTTAGGTTCGGATGTTCCTGTCAGTTGATGTGCTTCAGTTAAGCTGGGTAGGAAGATGTCAACATGGTGTAAACACGGTTCCAGAGTTTCTAACCATTTTCCTGTAGCGTCCCAAGCAGTATCGAGTGAGGTTTTGATGCCTAACGTTTTGGCTTTTTTGAGAACTTTCGCCATCGGTTGTCCATCAAAATTTGGCATGACGAGGGCTCCGGCGATGTGTAGTATTTTTGCTGCTTTAATTATATCCCAATCCAGGTCGTTTTCGCTAAGTTCTCCGTTTGCACCGATGTAGTGGCAGAAACTCCGTTCACCGTCTGAAGCGACTGCTACAAAGGTAAAGGATGTATTCGTGCTATCATCTTGCTGGATACCGGTGGTGTCTACCCGATTTTCTTCAAGGGTTTTTAGGAGCAGGTCTCCAAAATGGTCTTTGCCGATTTTACCCATAGCTCCTACAGAAACACCGAGGCGTGACAGTGCGATTGCGGTGTTGTTTGCACACCCGCCGGTATGGATTTCCAATTGGTCAAATAGTGTTAATTTCCCTTTTTCAGGGAAGGAGTCTATCGGTTTTGCGAGGACATCAACTACGAATATTCCGAGTGATAGCACGTCCATCATTGCACCTGTTATCTCATGCGTTTATAGGGTGAGATTACATTTTTTGTTTCTTCTTCATCAAGATATTGTAAGACATAAAGAATCCAGAACAGTATGTCATATTATTGCAGTTTCTGTATATATGCTTTTTTCCTCTCCGTAGTAGGAGTCGTAGATGTGTTGATATACCTCTTCCATTTTCTGACTGAATAGTGTTAGTGTATAACACTCATCAGGAAGACCTTGTTCAAGAACATTCCCTACAGTGACCATGACTTGTGCCCGTAATTGCTGTTGTTTACGCCAATCTAAGACCAAATTATCATGTTTTAGTGTTTCAAGCATGTCTTTCACAGCAGCTTTCACTTCTTCACGTTGCGGTACAGTCAATTGGAGATTAGGTTGTGTAAGAAGATCGTAGACCGCTAATTCCTCTTCAGAGAGTTCTTCGGAATTGGCGCGTTTTTCCTCAATGCTGAGTTCTTGCAGAAGATCAAGAATATCATCAAGATGTTGGTCATCGCTAATATGACCTGAGTTGTATTCCTCAATCATCTGTTCAAATTTCTCTTGAAGATTAATGCGAGTCATGTTTAGTTGAACCATTACTTTTAACTTTTTATTTATAGCCCCCTTTAATCTTTCAGCTACTGTGCGTTTGTGTTCAGTGTTGAATTGTTCTGCCAGTTGTTCAAAGTCTATTTGACTTAGGTCGAGTAGTTCTGAGGTATATGTATTTTCATTAGCATCAATGATATAACCTTCAGGTGCGATTGATCTGTCCAATAATTCTTCTATTTCCTGTTCAACATCTGAAATGTCAACTGGTTCACGAAGTTTTTTTATTTTTGAAGCGATAATGTTTATCAATGAACAGATGCCACTAAATTCATTCGCCGCACTATCTGGTAAGATTGCTTTGAATAATTTATTGACGTTCCGTGCTTGTTCGAGGTAATCCTTTTTGGTTTCATCGTTTACCAAAATAAGATTTACAGCTTCGTCAATTAACTGGATTTTCTGTAGGTTCTCAACCTCTTGAATTCTGGACAAGTCAATCCCGAGATTTCTACAAAAATCAGAAATTCTTGCAATTGCTTCTCTGAGTTCTGCAATAAGTTCTGACTTATCGGCAATCGGACCATTATCTTCTCCATTAGAACCTGTAGCATAAATGGCAAGTGCTCTTTCAAGGTTCCGTAAAACACCAATGTAGTCTACAATCAAGCCATTAACTTTGTCTTTAAACACGCGATTGGCTCTTGCGATGGTCTGCATTAGAGTATGGTTGCGTTGCGGTTTGTCAAGATAGATTGTTGAACAGGAAGGGACATCAAAACCTGTAGTCCACATGGCACAAAGGAAAACGATACGGAAAGGGTCATCTGGATTTTTGAATTTAGTGTCCAAATCTTCTGTATTCATGCGTTTTCTATGCGGGATGATATTTACACCTCTGTTTTTAAGATCATCAATTTCGTTTTGTGATGATGAGACAACAACCGCCATATCGGTTTCTTCCATATACTGAATTAGAGTCTCCAGTGGCTTCAACCTGCTACTTGAAACACCGAGGTTTAGTTCTGATTTTAGGGATTCAAGTTTTCGTTTCCAATATTTCTGAACTTTGTCGTACATCTTAACTGTTGTGGGTTTATCAATAGAGATGACCATCGCCTTACCGCGATAGCCTCTGCCGATAAAATGTTTGACAATATCTTCTGCTATTACCTCTAACCGTTCTTCCCGCGTGATAAGATGATATTCTTGTGCGAATTCATGCTCAATTCCTTCTTGTTGGTCCTCATCCAAATCAGCTTGTTCAAGAATCTGTTCAAGGTCGATATTTAAATTTTCGTTTGTCAGCTGTAGTTTGGGAACGCGGTTCTCATAGTAGAGTGGGACGGTTGCTCTATCCTCTACGGATTGCTTAAAGTCGTAAACTGACACATAGTCCCCAAATACTTCGCGTGTTTTTTCTTCGCCATCAATTAGAGGTGTACCTGTAAACGCAATAAATGCGGCATTCGGGAGAGCGGTACGCATGTTCAAAGCTAATGTATCGTATTGACTGCGGTGTGCTTCATCGGTAATGACGATAATGTTTTTTCGATCAGAGAGTACTGGATGTGCTTCGTTATCATTTGTTTGAAATTTGTGAATAAGCGTGAAAACATAGCGGTGATCTTCTCGTAGGAGTTGGCGAAGATTTTCAATGTTTCCTGCGTGTACTTCCTGTTGTGAAAGAACATCGCTTGTACTGGCAAAGGTTTTATATATTTGGTTGTCCAATTCTTTTCGGTCTGTTACGACAACATAAGTCCAATGTCCGGGTAATTTTCTGAGGACTTTCTGCGCGAAAAAGATCATGGAGACACTTTTGCCACTTCCTTGTGTATGCCAGAACACACCGAGTTTGCCATCTTTTGTATCCCTATTCTTCAATGCCTTAATTGCGTTGTTTACACCCAAGTATTGGTGGTTTTTTGAGATCAGTTTAATTGTGCCACCTTGAACTTCCATAAAAAGTGTAAAATTTTCAACGATGTCCAATAATCGTCTGGGTTCACAAACACCTTGCAGTAGGACTTCCAATGAGACTCTCTGTTCTTCATCTTCAGATTCAATACGTTTCCATTCGGAGAAGTGTTCCCATTCAGCTGTGAAACTACCGATACGACTCTCTGAACCGTTAGATACGATAATAAATGCGTTATACCAGAAAAGGTGGGGAATAGTGTCTTTGTAATCTCGGAGGTTATCATTGTAGGCGGATATGAGATTTTCGTCAATCCGTTTGAACTCCATTAAGATTAAAGGAATGCCGTTGACGAAACAGATTAGGTCTGGACGTTTGGTGTACATATCACCGGTGATCCAGAATTGTGATGTCGCGAAATAGTCGTTATTCTCTGAATTATTCCAATCTATGACCTGTAGTACTGAGACTTTTTCTTCATCGGTATTCGGGTCGGTGAATGGTCCCTTCACACCGTTTTTCAGATGATTGTAGATTTCCCTATTTGCTTCAACAGGATTCATAACTGACCGGGATTGAGTCAACGTTTCAATTGCGGCATCAATAGCATCACTTGGTACATTGGGGTTGAGTCGTTCTAAAGCGGCACGAAGTCTATCTGTTAGCACGGCTTGAGACTTTGTTTCTCTGCCGGTTAGTTTCTCGTTGCTGTATTGGAATTCGTCAATACAATTTTGGTGATGCCACCCCATATTTTCAAGGAGTGCTATGGCAGTTTGTTCAATGAGTTGGTTTTCACTGTAGGGGTTTTGCATGATTTAGAAGGGCTGTTTTTATGAATTGGGATTTGTTCATCATTAACTTTAAAAATATCCAAGTGCTTCAAGTTCCGCTTTGATTTTCAGGAGACGCGTAACGCCAGGAGAAGGGTTTTTTAACTGTTCCTCATAGGCAGCCTCAGCTTGTTTGATACCTTCAGCAATATATGCATCCGTTTTCTCTTTATTGAGCAGATAATAAGTAATGGTTGCGTAAATCTGTTCTAACGTCAGATTCGGATAAAGCCGTTGAATTTCCCTTGGATCTACTCCCTTAAGGAATTGCTCAATAACTATTTCAATTCCGACGCGTGTCCCTTTTATCCGAATTGCAGGGTTGATGAATTCAAACATATCTTCAAGTTTCATAATGAATTCCTTTATCGTCAACAAGATATTGTGGGTTGATTTTGAGCATAAGTATCCACATTGATTATATTGATATGTGATCACGAAAACTGAGCATAGAAATCTGCGGCTGTTACGATCTGTATATTCTGATAGTTTCCAAGTTTTAACAAATGCGAATCGCCAGTCACAATGTGGGTTGCCGAACCTACGACCGCGCATTCTATGACTTTGTCATCGTCCGGATCCGCATCAACAATTTTGAGGGTGTTATTAATCGTTACCAACCGCAGAAAACTGCTGAGGTATTCAATCCTTTTTCTCGTTTGGGTTGACGATAAATTGGCCTTGGTAGATAACTTTTCTGCTAATTCATCTAAAATTTCTATGCAAGTTATGCTTTCAACTTTGCCTTGTTGTATTAATTCAAGGCAGCGATAAGGAGTGCCTTTCCAACCGGTGCCCGAAAATAGAATATTTGTGTCATAAACGGCTACCGTTTGCACTTTCGGTCCTCGTGGATGAGATCATCAACAAAACTTATACGTTCCTCATCGGTCATCATATCCCAATCTAAACCTCGAGAAGTCGATAACTTTCGAAGTTGTGCCTCGGCGCGGTCCATAATTGCCTTTTGTTCAACATCGACTTGCTCTGTACCAGCCTGCGGGATCAACTGTTTATCTTCCGGTAGCACTTCCTGATCGGTTGTTAATTCAGTGGTAACATTCATTTCATTTCTCCTTAACTAAATATCGCATAGGGTTAAGTCTTTCTATTTACTTATGCTGGCATTTCCAATATCACTAACAAAGTGGTGATATTGATATTGAACACAAGCATCCTCCTAATTCCCTTGTTATAATTATACATCTTCACAGTTGTACTTGTCAATAGCTTTCAGAGTGGAAACTAAATTGTCCTGTCTTTGTCAATATCAAGTTTGGATACGTCTATTTCACCAGAGATGAGTTTGGAGAGAGGTGTTAGTTGGTTGGTAGAGGTGGTATACGAATGTCATTTTCGTCTTGCACAACTGAGAAATGCCCTTGCCAGTTTGTTCTGCTTTCTATTACCGTAACAATAGTTTGCGCTCTTTTGATGGGTGATTGATTTTGGATGCGAAACAAAATAATTCCGTAAGGTGCTTTCTGTTTGTCAATGAAAACTAAACGACCGAAATGCCCTTTGTCTGCTGTGAGAAGGATCCGCTCTTCAGCTGTGGCACGAGAAAGCACAGCATGATCATCAATGCCAGGTGTCTCCTCCTCAATCCATACGAGGTCATGTCCACGTGAACGCAGCATATCCACCTCCAACCTATTAAAGTTTTCATCTGCTAATAGACGCACGTGTTACCTTTTGATATTCGTGACATGCCTCAATATCTTCCTTTGTGATCCGGGGATAGTTCTCAATAATATCTTCTTCGCACCACCCTTGTTTTAATAAATCAAGTATAAACGTGGCAGATAAACGTGTGCCTTTGATTACCGGTTTTCCACCGAGGATCTTTTTGTCCGAGTGCAAGCGTTCGGTTAATGAGAACGGGATATATGTACCGCCTTTCTTCGGTTGGACCTCATTAGTGTCAATATCCAGTTCGGATACGTCTATTTCTCCAGAGATGAGTTTGGGGAGGAGGAGATCGCGTGTATGGCGAAGGTTGGCGTTTTTCAAATGGTAAGTGTTACAGATATTCACTAAAGGACTGACCTTCTTCTGAAAATCTTTCAAAAGAGATTTTGTTGGTATAGCCAATAACATACTTAGAAAGTCATCAGGTTTGACTCGTTGGTGACTTCCCGAAGTGCCTAATGCACGCACTGCAAACATATCAGTAAATTCGGGAGACCGAAACAAATTATACAAAAACATGCAATGAACTGGTGGTTTGGGTTTCAAAATGAGAAATTCGGTTGATGCTATCGCACTATGTGCTGTGTTTAAAAATGGAAACCATACGCGAGGAATACGCGGATTCAGTTTAGACAATAGAACACATCTGTCTATAACCAAATATTTAGAACTTCTAATTGAATCACCATTCTCAAGGAGAGGCATACGTTCATTGTCAAAAGCAGGTATACTAAAGTGTGCAAAAGTTTCCTCTGGGAATTTGGTTGGATTAATTCCATTTCTTACTAAATCTAAGATGTCAGAAAATTGGACAACTTCCCATCCCTGTGGTATCGGTCCCAACTCCGATTGGACAATCGGGACGTTCTCATGTCCCGGAAATCGGTAGTGGACGAACCATTCTCGGTAGAGGGTTTGTGCCATGTCTTCAAGGATTTTGAT
>CAZURU010000070.1:3143-15966 GCA_964623585.1 uncultured bacterium | reverse complement strand
ATCTAACAGAATGTGCTACAGTAAAGAGGCATTTTGATTTAGAAATGGTATTAGAATAGACAATACACTATAGTACTGATATGGCACAATCGGCATAAAAAGGACACTTAGCATGGCTCGAAACGCAGCAATTACTGGCACGGGTGCATATTTACCTGAAAATATACTTACTAATTTCGATCTTGAGAAAATGGTGGACACAAGCGACGAATGGATACGACAACGAACAGGTATTGTTGAGCGAAGGATTGCAGAGGATGATATCGCTACATCAGACCTAAGCGTGAATGCTGCGCGATTAGCAATTAAAAAAGCACAAATTGACCCACTTGACATTGAGATGATTCTTGTCGCTACTGTTACGCCAGACTCATTTTTCCCTTCAACCGCATGTTATGTGCAAAAGGGAATAGGAGCAAAGAATGCCTCTGCCATGGACATATCCGCAGCATGTGCAGGATTCCTATATGGACTGGATTTAGCAAATGGGTTGATTATATCTGGACAGTATGATACTATTCTTGTTGTTGGGGGTGAGGTTTTTAACAATATCGTTGATTGGAACGATAGGAATACATGTGTGCTGTTCGGAGATGGTGCAGGTGCTGCAATTGTTCAAGCTACCGATGAACCCAGAGGTATCATCTCGTCCTACATCGGGTCAGATGGTGATTATGCCGATATTGACCTACTTGGAATCCCCGCAGGGGGTTCAAGAATGCCGGTTACAGCAGAAGCAATTGACCAGAATTTGAATAAAATAAAAATGAATGGCAGGGAAGTTTTCAAGCTTGGGGTCCGACTTATGCCAGAAGCAGCAGGACGCGCACTCAAAAAAGCAAACGTTAGCGTCGATGATATTGATCTTCTGATACCACATCAAGCCAATTTGCGGATTATTGAAGCAGTGGGGCAGAGACTTGGCGTGCCACGAGAGAAGGTATATGTTAACGTTGATAAATACGGCAATACTTCAGCAGCTACAGTCATCATCGCCTTAGATGAGGCAATACAACAAGGACGTGCAAAACCTGAAGACCTTATACTGCTTGTAACTTTTGGGGCAGGTTTAACATGGGGTGGCACACTCTTGAGACTATAATACCAGATAAATCTCGTGCTTAAGGCGAGTGTGTTAATATAATCAAAACGCAATTTAACAGCACAACTAAGACAAAATGACTGAAATCGCCTTCATTTTTCCTGGACAAGGTTCACAACAGGTCGGCATGGGTTTAGAGTTGGCGCAGAACTACGCAAATGCCAAATCCGTTTTTGATAAAGCAGACTCCTTCTTACGTAGACAATTGAGTCAACTCTGTTTTGAGGGACCAGAAGCAGAATTAAAACAGACAGAAAATACACAACTTGCAATTCTAACATGTAGTGTTGCGACCTTAAATGTGCTTACGGAATCGGGAGTTTCTCCAAATGTTGTTGCAGGACATAGTTTAGGAGAATACTCCGCACTGGTTGCATCAGGTGTCCTTGATTTATCAGATGCGTTGCGATTAGTAAGTGCTCGCGCACAGTTTATGGCGGAAGCAGGTAAAAAGCAAAACGGTACAATGGCTGCAATCCTCGGCATGGCGGTAGAGCAACTCCAAAGTATTTGTGAAAAGGTGCAAGGTGTGGTTAAAATCGCAAATTACAATTGTCCCGGTCAATTAGTGATTTCAGGTGAAATTGATGCTGTCAATCAAGCAGTTGCACTCGCTGCAGACAAAATCGGTGCAAGACGTTGTCGCATTTTACCCGTGAGTGGGGCATTTCATTCACCACTGATGAATGCAGCACAACAAAAGTTTCAAAATGTGATTGACTCAGTACCGTTCCATCAACCCAAAATTGATATTGCAATGAACGTTACAGGGGAGTTAGCAACTGATACAGAACACATTAAACATCTACTGTTTAAACAGATAACAGAACCTGTTCAGTGGGAAAAAACGTTATGCACTATACACAATACTGGAATTAAGGATTTTGTTGAAGTTGGTCCAGGAAAGGTTTTATCCGGATTAGTAAAACGGACGTTACCTGAAAGTACTGCCTTCAACGTCGAAGATGTTGAATCCCTGTCTAACGTGACAGACGAATTTGCAAACGGTGAATAATCATGGAAATGGCAACAGTCAAGTCAATATTTAAAGATGACATGCTGAGTGGAAAAACGGCAATTGTAACCGGAGCATCAAGAGGCATTGGGGCTGCGATCGCACATAGACTGTGTGAAGTTGGCGCGAATGTTACAGTCTGTTCCCGGTCAACGGAATCGGTATCCAAAATTGAATCTGCCTTGAAAGAGAAAGGATACACCGTAAATGCTATGGCAGCAGACGTTTCGCTGAAGACAGACGTTGAAGCACTTGTTAAGGAAACGATCGCGCAATTCTCACAAATAGATATACTTGTGAACAATGCCGGAATCACACGTGATATGTTCCTCATGCGACTCAAAGATGAAGATTGGGATGCTGTCTTACAAACAAACCTCACAGGAACGATGTATTGCTCCCGTGAAGTGCTGCGCCCAATGATCCGTCAGAAAAGTGGTCGTATTATTAATATTTCGTCAGTAATCGGACTGATGGGAAATGCAGGACAAGCTAGTTATGCTGCAGCAAAAGCAGGAATAATCGGACTGACAAAAACAATCGCAAAAGAGGTAGGAACAAGAGGGATAACTGTAAACGCTATCGCTCCCGGATTTATAACAACCGACATGACAGCAAAAATTCCTGAAGACTTACAAAATAAAATACTTGAACTAATTCCATTACAGAACTTCGGCATCCCAGAAGATATTGCGGACGCAGTCTGCTTTTTAGCATCGGATGCCGCACGTTATATCACCGGTCAAACCATTCAGGTTGATGGTGGTATGCTGATGTAACTTTATATCTCATATTTCTGCCGAATAGGTAGTAAATTGTCAAGAAACCAGATCTATTATTATGCTAACCTACTTGCCTTAGACGTAGGTTAGAATGTATATTTTTTCTACCGATTAACCTTGATTTTTAATTCAGGAGCGGACAGCATCATACCTCTAAAATGTCTGACTATCCGCTCGTATCATAGGAGACAAAAAAGATATGGCTACAAATGAAGAACGACTTATTGAAATTATATCTCATCAACTCGGTATTGACGCAGATAACGTAACACCTGATGCCTCATTTATGGAAGACTTAGGGGCAGATTCACTTGATACCGTAGAATTGGTCATGGCTCTTGAAGAAGAATTTGATCTCGAAATCCCTGACAGTGATGCTGAGAAAATTCAGACGGTTCAAGATGCTCTTGATTACCTTGATGAGCATGTATAGATTTTCACATTCCAAAATAACTGTTGAGGGCATGTAACGTAAACTGCAAGCCCTCTTTACTTACTTTAGAAAAGGATCGTCCTTGTGGAACGTGTAGTTATTACAGGAATCGGCGTTATCAATGCAATCGGCAATACGAAAGAAGAATATTGGGATGCGCTTGCTATCGGCAAGAACGGAATCGGAGCTTTAACCTCCTTTGATGCAACCGATTTTCGCACGCAGATTGCTGCTGAGGTAAAAGACTTTGAAGCAGAGAAATATCTGGATAAGAAGGCAGCATCACGTCTACCCCTTTTTATTCAATATGGCCTTGTTGCCGCAATGATGGCACATGAAGATTCTCGATTGGATCTGTCAAGTGTTGATCCATACCGGGCAGGGGTTCAAATCGGTTCTGGAGTCGGGGGTATCGGTGTACTTGAAGACAACGCAGCAGTCCTTATTGAGAAAGGCCCCAAACGTGTTAGTCCGTTTCTCGTGCCATATATGATAATCAATATGGCTTCGGGACAGGTCTCCATCCAGTTTAACCTTAAGGGTCCTAACTCATCTTCTGTCACGGCTTGTGCAACTGCTAACCATTCCATCGGGGAATCATTACGTTTGATTCAAAATGGGTACGCAGATGTGATGTTTACAGGAGGAACAGAATCAGCTATTACCCCTTTAGCTTTCGCGGGATTCTGCTCAATGCGTGCAATGTCTGAACGCAACGAGGAGCCTGAAAAGGCCTCCCGCCCATTCAACAAAGACAGGGATGGATTTGTCATGGGTGAAGGTGCGGGAATTTTTATCCTTGAATCACTTTCGCATGCTAAGAAACGTGGTGCATATATCTATGCTGAAATAATCGGTTTTGGCATGACTTCAGATGCTCACGATATGGTTGCTCCACCAAGTGACGGCGCAGGTGCAACAAAAGCGATGGAATTCGCATTAAAAGACGCAAAACTTCCAGTAGACTCTGTGGATTATATCAATGCACACGGCACCTCAACCCCCCATGGCGATATCGCTGAAACTAACGCAATCAAATCTTTATTCGGTGAACATGCTTACAAAATCCCAGTTAGTTCTACAAAATCTATGGTTGGTCACTTGCTCGGTGCTGCAGGTGCTGTGGAACTCATCGGGTGCATAGGCGGAATGGAGAAAGGTTTTCTACCGCCAACAATAAACTACGAAGTGCCGGACGAAGATTGTGATTTGGATTACGTGCCGAATGAGAGTCGTGAAGCAAAAATTGATGTCGCACTTTCAAACGCATTCGGTTTTGGTGGACACAACACCTCTATCGCTATCCGAAGATATTCTGAGTAATTTTCTATTCTAACGACCCAAACCTTGTGCATTTAGCATACATCGGCTTCGGCAGCAACATTGGCGATAGGTTATCGTATATCCGAAGTGCAATCACTGCTCTATCGGCAACAGAAGGAATCACTCTACAAAAGATTTCCTCACTATACGAAACTGCCCCTGTCGGAAATGAAGCACAAGATGATTTTCTAAACGGTGTTGTCTCAATCAGAACCCACCATTCTCCGCATACTTTGCTGTATACGCTAAAGCAAATTGAGATTAACATTGGCAGAGAACACCGTATCCGTTGGGGACCGAGAGAAATCGACATGGATATTCTCATCTATGGCGATTTATGTGTGGAAACCCAAAATCTTACTGTCCCGCATCCAGAGATGCCTCTGCGTCGTTTTGTGCTTGTCCCATTAGCAGAAATCGCCCCTGACCTTGTGCATCCTATCTTGAATGAAACTATCAAGACCTTACTTGAACGTCTTGAGGATGATAGGTCCGTTGTGAAAGCAGAAGGTTTATCTTTTAATTCTACATCTTATACACACCGTTTCTTATAGACTTCCACACCGCAATCTGATATAATTCCTTCAACGCCTTAGGTGAAAAAAGAAGGAGAATAAAGAGATGCGATGGTTTGAAACACGTGGTCCCGTATATCCAGAGGATAACTACGTTGTCGCGCGTACAGAAGAACTTGCAGATTTTGTTGACAGGTTAAAAAAGGGAAGGTACATCGTCCTATTTGCCCCACGCCAAACAGGTAAGACAACGTTATTCAGAAACGCGCTTGATGTCCTTGAAAGTCAAGAAAATGGTTATTTTCCATTACAACTCAATTTTGAACCGTATGTAGATACTTCTTTGTCAACCTTCTATGAATATCTCTGTAATGATCTTCGTGCCAATATTGAAAGTGTATATGAAAAGCATGGAAGAAAACCTTCTGATGATATGACCAGATTCTTGAATAATACTGAGATTGTTGACCATCCTTCAATGGGTAGTTATTTTAAGCAGCTTGAAAGACTGTTAGAAAGACAGCGGTTTATCATGATTATTGACGAATTTGATGCTATTCCCCCAGATGCACTTAGAGGATTTCTGCATACGCTTCGTAGTATCTACCTGACTGGCAGAGAACGCTGTCCTTACAGTGTTGGTATAGTCGGTGTTAAGAACATTACGCAGCTCAATTATGATTGTTCTATTTCACCTTTCAATATACAAGATGAGTTCAACCTAAACAATTTCACACTTCAGCAGGTGGAAGAACTTCTATCGCAATATACCGATGAAGTTGGACAACCATTTGACATGCAGGTCATTGAGTCAATTCATAAACAGACTGCTGGCCAACCCGTGCTTGTTAACCGATTTGCACAGATTCTCACTGAGGAGATGGATATACCCAAAAATGAACCAATTACCATGGATCACTTTTCAAAATCACATATCAGTCTTCTTCAAGAACGTAATACCAATATCAGTCATTTGGTAACGAATATACGTAAAAACCGGAACTTTGAAAAACTTCTCATGAAGATTGCCTCCAACGATGAAGGTGTAGAATTCACCTTGCATAACGATCTGATTAGCGAACTTGCTACCTATGGTATAATTGGTGAAGGTGCTGATGGGATGTGTGAAATTGTCAACCCGATTTATCACTATTGCATCATGC
This sequence comes from uncultured bacterium, assembly GCA_964623585.1. Classification (GTDB taxonomy): domain Bacteria; phylum Poribacteria; class WGA-4E; order WGA-4E; family WGA-3G; genus MSPOR6. Next base: position 9,633 of record CAZURU010000070.1, on the reverse strand, counting down.
GAGCTTTTAAACCTGCAGTAAACGGATTAGAACAAGATTACTTACCGGAAGATACTCGTGATGGATTTAGAGACTACCTCACCCCAGAAGGTGATATTCGGATGGAAGCACTCCTTGATAACTTCCGGGAATTTATCGCTCGTGCAGGTTTCAAGATACTACAAGTGCCAGAGACACCCCAAGAATACGTTGGACAGCATCTTCTCTTTGCTTATCTAAGCCAGTTCGTGCAGATTGTTGGTGGTATGATGTATCTTGAAGTACAAACAGGTCGTGGTAGGATGGACATCCTTATACTTCACAATAACCGAAAGTATATCGTTGAAACTAAGCTTTGGAGTGGAGAGAACCGTTATCAGAGAGGGAAAGCACAACTTGCCGCCTACGTCAAATCTGAAATAGCAGTAGAAGGATACTATGTCGTATTTAACCATCGCAAAACAGCAGAAACTCGAGTAGAAAATGAGAAGTTAGAAGGCTTTAAAATACGGAGTTATGTAATCCCTGTGATACAGGAACTGCCCTCTAATGTTCAAACGTAAACGGAGAGGACAGTGGCTACGAAAACGTATGAGATGAAGATGGAACTGCCCTCTAATGTTCAAACGTAAACCCTCATCAAATACTTGCATTTACCAATCAAGTATAGTATAATCTGTAACACATTTTCTTGTCTTAAATTGATATTCTACCTGACGTTATTATTACTTATTAAAGGACTTGCACTGACAACATAAAAGATGAATATACATGAATACCAAGCGAAAGAAATATTAGAATCTTTTGGTGTTAGCACACTACCCGGAAAGGTTGCTGAAACACCTGAAGAAGCAGAAGCGATAGCAAATACAATTAATAGCCAAAAGTATGTAATCAAAGCACAGATACATGCTGGAGGCCGCGGAAAGGGTGGGGGTGTAAAGCTTGCAAATTCAGTAGAAGAGGTTAAACAGCTCGCAAAAGACATGATCGGTATGCAACTCGTGACACCTCAAACCGGTCCCGAGGGAAAGCTGGTCAGAAAAGTTCTTATCGTTGAAGCTGCTGAAATACGAGAAGAGTATTATCTTGCATTATTGCTTGATAGAGAAACATCCAAACTCACCATTATCGGAAGCGAAGAAGGAGGAATGGATATTGAGGAGGTCGCCGCACGGACGCCTGAAAAGATTATCCGTACTCAGATAGATCCTGCTTTCGGGTTAACCGATTTCCAAGCACGCGAATTTTCATACAGACTGATTACTGATCCAACTTACCGACACCTTATACCAAATGCCACTGCATTGATCATCTCGCTTTACAACACCTTTGTCGAATGTGATTGTTCGTTGATTGAAATAAATCCGTTGGCAATTGTGGGTGAGGATGATGACTTAGAGATTGTTGCCCTCGATTCTAAAGTAAATCTTGATGACAACTCGCTGTGGCGACACACAGAGATTGCCGATATGCGTGACCCACACGAAGAAGACCCGAGCGAATTGGAGGCAAGTGAGTCCGGTCTAAGTTATATCCGACTTGATGGAAATATCGGGTGTATGGTCAACGGCGCAGGATTAGCTATGGCAACGATGGATATTATCAAACAGAAGGGCGGTGAACCAGCGAACTTTCTTGATGTCGGCGGAGGGGCATCCGTAGAGGCAGTTGCACATGCATTTAGACTTATCCTTGCAGACGAAAACGTGAAAGCAGTTCTCGTCAATATCTTTGGGGGTATCATGAAATGTGACACAATCGCAACTGGTATTGTTGAAGCAGCGAAGCAGGTCAAACTCAATGTCCCTCTCGTGGTACGATTAGAGGGAACAAATGTTGAATTGGGAAAACAGATTATCGCTGAATCGGACTTGAACTTACAATTGGCTGAAGGATTATCTGAAGCAGCCGAACTCGCTGTGAACGCATCAAATAACGCTTAGAGGAATTTTGAACGAATCATTGTTGACTGCCAAAATCTTAACACCTTATTGTACATCATTTAGAAAACAGAAAAATGGCAAAACTTGAATTAACAGACATAGATGTGACAGGAAAACGGGTTCTCGTCCGTGTGGATTTTAACGTCCCTATTCAAGCCGGAAAAATCACTGATGAAACCCGTATTACTGCTGCTTTGCCGACACTTTTAAACCTAATTCACCGTAATGCGAAAATCATCTTGATGACGCACTTAGGTAGACCCATAGTAGGCTCCGCTACTGACCGAGAGAAATTCTCTACTGAGCCAATCGCTGTTGCCCTCAGTCGCAAACTTGGCAAACGTGTTGCACATGCAAACGACTGCATTGGTGAAATCGCAGAAAATGCTGTTAATTCATTAGAAAACGGTGAGATGCTACTCCTTGAAAATGTGCGATTCTATGCAGAAGAAACAGATAACGATCCAGAGTTTGCTGAAAAGCTTGCATCACTTGCAGATGTGTTTGTTAACGATGCTTTCGGCACAGCACATCGGGCACATGCCTCAACCGAAGGCGTCACACACTACCTGACCCCGTGTGTCGCAGGTATACTCATGGCACGCGAGATTCATTATCTCAGTATAACGCTTGAGAACCCGCAACGTCCCTATGTAGCCATCCTTGGGGGCGCAAAGATTTCTGACAAAATCACACTGATTGAAAAACTATTGGATAAAGTTGATAGTCTATTGATCGGCGGGGGAATGGCTTACACGTTTCTCGCTGCAATGGGTGTTTCAATCGGCAATTCGCTTGTTGAAACAGAGAAACTTGATCTTGCAGCATCGTTAATTAAAAAGCGCGGCTTTTCAGATATCGTGGTCTTACCAGTTGACCACGTCGTTGGAAAAACGTTTGAACCTGACGCTGAATCTAAAATTGTAGACGAAGTAAGCATACCTGATGAGTGGCAAGGACTGGATATCGGACCTATAACTGTAGCAGTATTTGGTGAACGCATTACCGATGCGAAAACGGTGGTGTGGAATGGTCCTTTAGGTGTCTATGAGTTTGAAAAATTCGCTAACGGTACCATAGCCGTTGCACAGCAAATTGCAGCCTCCGATTCTGTTAGCATTATCGGTGGCGGGGATTGCGTCGCAGCAATTCAACAGGCTGGCGTCGCTGATAGAATCACCCATGTTTCCACTGGTGGCGGCGCATCATTAGAGTTTTTAGAAGGAAAGTCTTTGCCGGGAATCACGGCATTAACCGATAAATAATCGAAGCGAAACGAGAATATGTTTGATAAAATTACACCTCGAAGTGAAGACTACTCAAAATGGTATACGCAGGTCATCCGACAGGCAGAGATGGCAGATTATGCACCCGTGCGCGGATGCATGGTTGTGCGTCCTTACGGCTACGCGCTCTGGGAAAACGTCAAGGAACAGTTGGATATCCGCTTCAAAGCCACAGGACACCAAAATGCTGCATTCCCGCTTTTCATTCCGATGAGTTTCATTGAGAAAGAAGCAGAGCACGTTGAAGGTTTCAAACCTGAACTGGCAATCGTAACACACGGTGGCGGGAAAAAATTGGAAGAACCCCTTGTTGTCCGCCCAACATCCGAAACCATCATCGGTTATATGTATAGTCAGTGGATACAGTCCTATAGAGACCTACCCGTGCTTATCAATCAGTGGGCAAACGTGGTGCGATGGGAGTTACGTCCTCGCCTATTTCTCCGTACGATGGAGTTTTTCTGGCAAGAGGGACATACTGCACATGCAACACATGTAGAGGCTGAAGAAGAAACGCTCCGCATCCTCGACATCTATACCGACTTTGCAGTCAACGAAGCAGCGATACCGGTCATTCCTGGTCGCAAGAGTGACAGTGAAAAGTTCCCCGGTGCCTTAACCTCCTATACAATTGAGGCGATGATGGGTGATAAACGCGCGCTTCAAGCAGGCACATCACACGACCTTGGACAAAACTTTGCTAAGGCATTTGATATACAATATCTTGACGCAACCCAGAAACAGCAGCACTGCTGGACAACCAGTTGGGGTGTTAGCACACGAATGATTGGTGCAATTATCATGACACACGGAGATGATCAGGGTTTAGTTCTACCGCCACGGCTTGCTCCCACCCAACTTGTCATCGTGCCGATTGTTCCCAAAAATAACGAGGAAGCGAAACAGAACGTATCGGAAACCGTTGACCTAATCTGCAGCACTTTAGACGACATCCGCTACCATGTTGATGACCGATACGAGTATTCACCCGGGTGGCGGTTCAACGAATGGGAACTCAAAGGGGTGCCTTTGCGTATAGAAGTCGGTCCGCGCGACATTGAGAACCAACAGGTCGTCTTTGCAAGACGAGATATACCCGGTAAAGAAGGCAAATCGTTCATCCCGATCGCCGATGTAGCAGAAACTGCAAGTAAGATGCTTGAGACAATTCAATCGGACATGTTAAAACGTGCAACCGAATTCCGAGAGGAAAACACCTTTGAGCCTAAAGACTATGATGAATTTAAAGTGGCTATTGAAAACGGGTTTGCACGTGCATGGTGGTGCGGAAACGGTGAATGTGAAGATAAAGTCAAAGAAGACACACAAGCCACTATCCGATGTATCCCCTTGGAACAGCCGAATGGTAAGGGTAAATGTATCGTCTGCGGTGCAGAAGCGGAAGAAATGGCAATTTTTGCACGTGCGTACTAATGCACGTCAAAACAACCAAGGCAGGTGAAAGTCATTGTAGATTTTAACAGAGATGAAATTCTTAGTAATCTAATAAACGTTACCAATCACAAAGAGCAAACTGACAGAGAGTTAGTTAAAATTGAGTCACGCCTTGAAGATCGAATTATAGAAGTAAAAACTGATCTCAAAAGCGGCATTATGCAAGTCAGAACTGACATTTTGCAATTCAAAACAGACCTTGAAAAAGATTTGAGAGAAGTGAAAACAGACCTAAAAGATGATATCAAAGAGATGCGAAACTCCCAACGGACAATGACAAATCTCATTATAACTTGTGGTGTTGGAATTCTTGCTGTAATTGTTACTTTAATTCTGAATATAATTTTGAAATAGGAGATTAACGATGTCAGAAAAAGCACCTGGACTGGAAGAATATTCCCCATCTCGTTTAGAGTGGTTTGCAGTTTTTCTCAATTCCTTTATGCATTTCACAAACATGCAAATTGATACAGTATTTATTCCTGAAAACGATGGTAAGACGATCCTGTTATACATGCAGTATGGGAAAGATATAAATGCACACGTTTTGGAAGAACATACAGAGAAAGCGAAAACTTATGCCCAAAACATGGCAAAACGATACGGTTGGGATTCATGGATTGAGATAAATGTGAATCAGGAACATTATTGAGCAAATTTCACTTATGCTCTCATGGCACTTATTGCCATTGTAATAGGTTTCCCTGCATGGCGAAGCCAAAAAGACCGATCTCTTGAAAGACAGATAGAAGCACTCACACAAGAAATTGAAAAACTCAAAAAGCAACGTATTCAATCCCCGTAGAAAAAATGAACGTTGTTATTGCACAATAACAACGTTGTCACCTAAAAGAATAGAATCTTATTGAATGCAACCTATTAATCCATAAAATGAAATCTACTTAGGAGGAAAAATGATGAATTTAAAAATAGGAAACGTGTTAATTCTTATGTTTGCCATATCCGTTATGGCACTGACCGGTTGTGAATCAATTCAAAACGTTGTAGAAGACACAGTACAACCTGAAGATAGCATGGTAGAGGAAACTCCAGTCAAGTTTGTTCTATTGATTGATTACCCTAAAGATCAAAAAGATGCGTATATTGCGTGGGTAGCATCTGTAGCAGAAACGCTGCAAGCACCTGAAGAGATTATCCGAATCCGGTCTTACGATAATCTTGATCAAACCATGAGCCCACATCGACTTGTAGAGTTTGAATTTAAAAGTTATCTTGATGCTGCTACATACCTAAATCGTCCAGCGATAGCTGGAATTCTTGGGGACATTCCGAACCATGCCAGCAAAGTAAGTGTGCATACATTTATCCAACGTTCTGATTATGAAAAAGAAGCGGACGGTAACTGGCAAGTAAAGAGTATTCTGTTGATAGATTATCCCCTTGGTGGAAAACAGACATATCTGGATTGGGTTGATTCCGTTTCTTCAATAATTGTCGGACCGCCCCAGTTAAAGGCAATAACATCTTATGACAACTATTACGGTGAAACCCCACACCGACTTGTTGAATTTGAGTTTGCAAATTCCGATGATTCTACTACTTATGGTGAATTAGAAGATATTATGGCAATTGAAGCTGAACTTGATGTACGTACGGGCGGCTGGATACAACATACGTTTGAATTGCGATCAGATTACATCAACGAATAGCAGCTAAATTAGTATGACAAGGTTGACTAACAAATGGACTGACCATATTATAGTGAACTATGAAATCACCACATCTTCGGTGTAAAATCCTGGATGCTTTAGCACGAGGATGTAGACACCGTTCATGTTTGGTAGAAATCTATAACAAATTAGT
>CAZURU010000070.1:0-3104 GCA_964623585.1 uncultured bacterium | reverse complement strand
AAACTCACGTTACGCTAACTGTAAATTTGATGCTTTTACTCGCTATGTGTTCAATATTAACGTATGTTTTCATATTTGCTGTAACGGGAAAGGAAATGTAAATTATGACAGGCGAAGAGAAATTTGTCGTTGACCTTGAAGGATATCTGATAATCAAGAATGTACTCACAGAAGACGAAGTTTTAGAGATGAATGCCTTCATTGATAAAGGTGAACTCCAGGGACCCCCGAGTATATGGGGGGAATCCTTTAAACGGTTGATTGATCATCCCAAAATCCTACCCTATCTGATAGAACTATTGGGACCGAATGTACGTATGGATCACGATTATCCAATTTTTATGAAAACTGGTGATAGACTCGGAAGACTTCACGGGGGTGAAGACGGTGGGGGACCAGGGGGACCTGAAGGGGATCACTGGTACAAGTATCGTGATGGCGTCATGCGCAACGGTCTATGTGTGATGACATACAATCTGGCAGATGCCCCTGAAGGTGCTGGCGGGTTTGCATGTATTCCCGGCAGCCATAAGAGCAACTTTCTAAGAGAATTACCATCAGATGTCCGAAACTTTGAACGGCCAACACATTATGTCGTCCAACCCCCACTTTGTGCAGGAGATGTGTTGTTTTTCACTGAAGCACTTGTACACGGAACCATGCCCTGGAAAGCAGACCACCAAAGGCGCGCATTGCTCTATAAATATAGTCCAGGACATTCCGCATGGTCAGGAAATTACTACGACATAAGTAAATACGGGGAACTCACAGAACAGCAGCAACGGATGCTATTACCACCCTCAATCGGTGGTAGACCAAGAGTTGTCAATACCCATTGAACCTTAGTTTTCTGCTCAAAATTGGAGTGAAAATTGTCAAAAATAGAACTAACAGGAAAAGAGAGTGATTTTCTAAAGATCGGTGTTGCTGCTGCTGGACGTGGGGATATAGATGCAGTAAAGCAACTTTTAGATCTTAGACCTGAATGGATACACACTGTCGGTTCACACGGAAGAACAATGTTGTGGGAAGCCGCATACCGTGGAAAATTAGACATGGTCAAATTCCTAATAGAACACGGTGCAGACATGAACCTTCCCGGGTGTCATCTGAGTCAGCATGATCTTGAGATAACACCTTACTGTGTCGCACGTCATGAAGGACGCGATGATGTAGCAGACTACCTGCAACAACAAGGAGCGACTGTTGATATTCATACCGCTGCATATCTTGGAGACTACGAATCAGTTGATGCACTGCTTAAAAGCGATTCCGATCTCGTTAATGTCGGATATCTTGATTCTGTGTGGTTACCATCTGGACAACCACATTCAGTTGAACATCAATATGCATCCTGGGCAACGCCACTTTGCTATGCAATAGTAGGCGGAAACATAAAGATAGTAGAACTACTCATCTCAAAAGGGGCTTCAGTCAAAGAACAGAGCGCACTGTTACTGGATCATGCAGTATCTAATGACAGCATAGACATCGTGAAGATGCTGATTGAAAATGGTGCCGATATCAGTCAAGCACCACGCTTACTTGATGACAATTCTGCTATGCGTAATCTTCTCAAATCTCACGGTGTTCCCCCCGCAGATATCAACGCATTAGACAATATGGGGTGGCCTGAATTGGTATATGTGTGTAGAGGTGACAAAGGTGAACATCCAGAAAAAGTCCTGAAACTATTGGAACTCGGCGCAGACATTGATGTGCGGAGCAGTAAAGGTAAATCAGCATTGCATTGTGCTGCTAAAGCAGGATTTCTCAATGTGATTGATGTTCTATTGGAAAATGGAGCAAACATTGATGCTGTTGACCATAAAGGCGACTCATCGCTTATTGAAGCCATCCGTTCTACAATAAAGAATCGTGAGAAGCAACGCGCGACCATAGAAGCATTGCTTAACAAGGGGGCAAACATCAATCTAAAAAACAAAAATGGTCAAACACCCTTACAAATAGCACAACAGATGCGAAGAGATGACGCTGATAAAATCGTTGCACTCTTAAAGAAAAACGGTGCTGTTGATAATACGTAACATTGACAAGGAGTGTTTAAATGAAAACAATAGTAAGTGTTCTACTGTATGCATTCGCAAGTTTCCTGTTCACAGGGTTAGCCTATTCCCGCACGGTCGTTACCGATGGTCTGGTTAGTTACTGGACATTCGACAGACAAGATATAACTGACAAGATGGCAGTGGACATCTGGGGGGACAACAATGGTACAATTGTTGGTGATCCGCAGATTGTCTCGGGCCAAGTAGGACAAGCTCTTGAATTTGACGGTGTGAATGACTATATTAACCTGACAAATCTTGGGAACTTTGGCGAGAAGGTAGGTTCATCAACGTTTGAAGCCTGGGTCAAAACAGAATTTAAGGACGATTGGACAACGCTTTTTAAGGTACTTGATGCGGGATGTAATATGGCGTGGGCAATAGATGTTAATCGCAGTGCACAATTCGGTTTCCTTTTTGCCCAAGATGTTGTTCACTTCTATGTTCGCCAAAACTCAGCAGCGGGTTGTAATGCCATAGCAGCGCAAATCGACTTCGCTCTTTCAGATGGTGAATGGCATCATATTGTTTTCGCAGTTGAGGATGCTGGAATACCAAAAGTGAACATCTATATGGATGGTACAGAACAGATCGTCATTCTTGGTGATGCCAAAAAGTTAACCACTTTTGTGCCTTTTGTTGAACCTGTCTATATCGGGGCTGCAAACGATCGTGGTACTGTAAAAAATTTTTTCCCTGGCGTAATTGATGAAGTGCGAATCTATGACCGTCCCCTTTCAGGAGAGGACGTAACCCGAAATTATGAATCCAGAATAGGACTCAACGTTGATCCTATTCAAAAACTTGCTATCTCGTGGAGTGCAATAAAAATAGACTTTTGATTCAGTCGGACAAGTGAATGCAATCTGATTTAAACAACCAAGCAGCGTATTTGCCGTATACGCTGCTTGACTGTTTAACGGAATGTAAAGTTATTGTCATACCATTTCTAATTGACAAATGGTATGATAACAGCAGTATAACTAGAGCTTATCTCATAAATGTTTTAGTGACATACGTATGCAAGCAAGAAGT
>CAZURU010000069.1:4069-15998 GCA_964623585.1 uncultured bacterium | reverse complement strand
TCAAATTGCATGGCGTGTCTACATCACCGAGCTGAAGCAACGGTGTCTTGACACGAGGGAGTGATAAAAATAGATTCCACTCACTGTAGACTCACAGCTTTCATTTTTCCCATCCCAAGAGTAGTTCTCCTTGTGTCCGCTGATCTACAGCGACGGAAAGCGTTGCGTCAATGCATTGTTGTAACCAGCGTTCAATGTCCATCCCTGCTGGTGGTTCCATAAGCGGTGTGAAGGGTAAAGGTCCTGGCACCTACATATCTAAAATCGCTTGTGAATCTTAGGCGCGGTTTCAATCCTATCCTACAAGATGAATATTACCGAATGTGCAAAAATTATGTAATTCAATTCTGTATGCGTAATTGCTTCTGATACTCAGCATGCGCTGTCTGTGGATCAGATTCGCCATCCAATACACGCCGTAGACATTGCACAAAACTAATCGGATTATCTTCACCAAAGATTGTGCGTCCGAATAGGATAGCACGTCCACCATTCTGAACGACATTATGTGCAAGAGCAAACGTACTCCGCGCATTCTGCCTTGGTCCACCTAACGCACCGATAACGAGGGTCGTATCAAATTGACATAACTCAGTCCAGACTTCGGAAGTCGTGTAAGCGGTCTTGATAAAACGAGGACGTTGGTGCTTGCGAAGATAACTCATCGTTCGGACAATTGAATCAGCCACATACATGCCACGCTTCTCTTCATCCATTCCGGGTAGTTTAACATTCGGCAAAAACACTTCTAATAGATGGTCAAATCCTTCTATTTCACCGACAACATGGGCAAATTGAACGTAGGATTGCAGCATCTTTTCGTCAACAAGTGGATCATTATTTAGGGTGATTGAATATAAACCTAAACTGACTCGGCAATCCAATGCTGGTCCGATAAGATTCTCACAATAACGTTGCATGTCTTCGGGAAAAACGGTCTGAAATGGCATTGAGGGTCGTGATGTATAAACACCAAAACGAGGGTTCCAAATTGCTGTTTCAGAGTTCATTCTAACAATTGGTGTGATAGGTGTATCCTCAAAAAGGTTCTCATCAAGTGCCAATATCTCAGCATCTGCGGGGGTCATGAGAAGTCCATCAAGTTGTCCATCAGCTGTTAGATCGCGCTGTAGCTGCAAAAACTCTGCATGTGTGCGGTAGTGTGGTTTTGGATGTTGGACTTGACCGAGTCCTTTAATTCCTGCTGATGCAAGTGGGTCCGCAGCAAAGACAAGAATAGGACTCTTCACAAGAAGGTCAGTGTTCTCAAGCTTTTCAAATATCCGATTTCCCATAAGAAATAAATTCCTCTGTTTAAGTGTGTTAAAATTGTTATGTGTAATCCATTCTTATCTTATATTATATCACAAGGTATTGGTTGGGTCAATATCCATAATGCATTCAATTGTCTTTGGTTTAATTTCAGGTAGTACATCATCCTTCACAGCCTGTAGGAGTTGAGATATTTCTGCTACCTGCCTACTACGTAACAGGAAGTGCCATCGGAACTTTCCATCAATTCTTGATAGTGGTGCAGGAGCTGGTCCCAATACTTTTATATCCGGAAACTGTTCAGTTTGTAATATGTCAAGATGATTGCTGATAATGTTTGCCGCATCAATCACTTCATTTTCATTCTTTCCGCGAAGCAGTAAGGTTGCCATATTAGAAAATGGAGGATATTGTAGCGGGTTTCTGGCTTCGACCTCTTTTTCATAGAAGTCAATGTAATCGTGTTTCTTTACGGCTGAAATGCAATAATGGTCAGGCATATAGGTCTGAATGATGACTTCACCTGCAGTTTCTGCGCGTCCCGAACGTCCTGCTACTTGTGTGAGCAAACTGAAGGTGTGTTCACTTGCTCGGAAATCCGGTAGGTTGAGTGCTGTATCCGCAACGACGACACCAACAAGCGTCACATTTGGGAAGTCTAACCCTTTTGCAATCATCTGGGTTCCAATAAGGATGTCAATTTCCTGTTTTTCAAAGGCAGTCAGAATCTGTTCATGTGCGTTTTTCTTTGCGGTAGAATCCGCATCGAACCTTTTGACATTTGCGTCGGGAAACAACTTCTGTATTTCCCTTTCCACAGTTTCAGTGCCGAATCCTCTACGACCAAAATAATCTATGGCTGGACTATCACATTGGGGACAAGACAGGTGTGTTTCACGTCTATGACCACAATGATGACAGACTAACTTTTTAGATGCAAAATGAAAAGTGAGTGAGATTGAGCAGTTTTCACATTTTTCTGCATAACCACAACTGCGACAGAAAACATAACTGGAATGTCCACGTCGGTTAAGAAACAGTATCACCTGTTCCTTAATTAGAAGTCGTTCCGCAATAGCGAATTTCAGGGATTCGGATAGGATAGACCTATTTCCATTCTTGAGTTCATCCCGCATATCCACGATATAAACATCTGGCATCCTCCTATCCATCACACGGTTTGGCAGACTTAGAAGTTTGTAGCAACCTTGTTTTGTTTGGTAATAGCTTTCAAGTGATGGCGTAGCGCTGCCAAGAATGAGTGGGCATTTTGCGATTTCTGCGCGTTTCTTTGCTACTTCTCTTGCATGATAACGGGGTGTCGTATCGGATTTATATGAGTCTGAATGCTCTTCGTCGATTATCAGTAAACCGAGGTCTTTTACTGGAGCAAAGACTGCTGACCGTGGTCCTATTACGATGTCAGCATCCCCGTTGTGTATACGATACCACTGATCGAAACGTTCGCCGACACTGAGACGACTATGAAGAACAGCGACCCGTTCCCCGAAACGTCCAATGAACCTTGAGGCAGTTTGAGGTGTAAGCGATATTTCTGGTACAAGTACGATGACTGATTTCCCCGTTTCAAGTATCTGTGCCATAACCCGCATATAAATCTCAGTTTTTCCGCTTCCAGTGACTCCGTGAAGTAGAAAGGTCTGTGTGGAATTATCTTCTGTTTCCAATACGTTGCTAATTTCAGTGAATGCTTCAAACTGTGCAGGATTTAATTCGTGCGGATGCGTCGGTACAACTGCTTGTGAACTGAGTGGATTCCTTACTACTGCAGCACGTGTGATTTTGACTAGCCCGCGCCTCTTGAGCGTACGAAGAAGAGATAAGTTTGCTTTCGTGCGTTTCGTAAGGTCAGATGTTGCGACAGGAACACCTTCATTAAGCAGGATTTGTAGAATTTCAGCATGTTTAATATCTGCTGCGTTCGGTGTGATTTTCGCTTCATCATCATCTGTTGAACTTCCATACCCATGTTCCCCCGATGTGAGCTTTTCAATCTCTGCTTCAATATCTTCGGTGGGTAAAGCTAATTCGGCAACATTGGTAGTCTTAGCATTTGCTTTGGGTTTATGCGTAACGATGATTTCAATAACACCTTTTTCCCGTAGTGTCTTAAGTCTCGTTTGAAGACCTGATGGTGTTAAATCAGTATTTTTGGCAAGCTGATTTGGAGAGAGTGGTCCTGCTGCTTCCAATGCACTGACGATTGTTTTTTGTATTTTTTCGACTGGGGGTTCATAATCAGGACAGAGTTGAATCGATTGTAGTTTTTTATTCCGGACAGCAGCGGGGACAGCACAGAAAAGTGCGTTTCCCCATGATGAGAGATAGTAATCTGCCATCCACTTTGTAAGCGTAAGTAGCTCATGTGAATATGTGGGTGTCTCATCAAGACAATCAGCAATCGGTTTTATTATATCAGCAGATAGGTCGGTCTCTTCTAATCTTTCTACAACGACCCCTTCTTGCTTACTACTGTGAAAAGAGGCTAAGACGCGTGCGCCTGGTTGCACAACATTCAATAAGTTTTCTGGGATTGTGTATGTAAACAACCGATTGACTGCAATTGGGAAGGCAACGTTTGCATAAGTCATGCTGCTGTTTTTCCGATTAGACAACTTTTTTTCTAATTCTAGACAGTGTGTGTTTGTCAGTTTTGCTCAAAATATGTCATAACCTGTTGCATATCTTCCCAAACATCTTTTTTTGCGTTTGGGTTCCGGAGTAGGTATGCTGGGTGATAGGTTGGCATTACAACGGGTGCATGACTATCCTGTTTTGCGAATGCATATTCATGGAATTTTCCGCGAAGTGCTGTAATTCCAGTTTTCGTATCAATCAACATCTTTGCAGAAAAATTACCGAGTGTGACAATGACTTTCGGTTGGATTAATTCGATCTGTCGGAGTAGATATGGGCTGCAGGTTTCTACTTCATCGGGTTCAGGATTTCTGTTTCCTGGTGGACGACATTTGAGCACATTGGCAATATACACGTCGTCGCGTGTCAGTTGCATTGCTTCAATTATTTTTGTTAGTAGTTGTCCCGCTCTCCCGACAAATGGCTCTCCTTGTTTATCCTCGTCTGCTCCTGGTGCTTCACCGACAAACATTAGATCAGCATTTTGATTACCAACACCGAATACTACGGTATTTCTTCCTTGATGCAAACCACATTTGATACAATTTTGTGCATCTGCATCCAATGTAACTAAATCTAAGTCAGCATATTGAGATTTCTTTTCAGATTCGGGCACTTCTGCCTCAAACAGTCCGAGTTGAAGTTGTTCTTCCACGTATTCCCTCACTGTTGCTGTGATCTGCAAGTATTCCTCTGTGATGGCGTCTTTCGTCATTGAGATTCCTGTTTTGTATTATCAATTGCGTATACGATCGAATAGTCTTAATCCGTCATAGAAAGTGATATATATGAAGAATGCGATGAGAAGGAGAACGGATACTTGCTGTATTATTGCTTGTATTTTTATTGATATGGGGCGTCCGCGAATTTTTTCCAAAGCAAAGAACAGTAGATGTCCTCCATCAGCAATTGGGATCGGCAGTAGATTTACGATTGCAAGGTTGATGCTGATGAAGCCGATAAAAAAGAGAAGACTGTTTAAACCAGCGTTTTGAAACATCCTATTTGTTATATCTGCAATACCTACGCCACCAGCAAGTTGATTTGGTTTTACTTCCCCAGCGAACAACTTTTTTAACATGCGCGCAATCGCTGTAAAAGTAAGCCAACTGGTATTCACACCGTTGGTAAAAGCACCTATAAGACTATAGTGTTGTGTTGGTATTTCCTTCTGTCTTAGGGTTATACCGCTCAGAACAGTGTCCCAATTTATCCCGTAAAAAGTACCATCTTTATCCGATTTCGTTTTATCATCGGGAGATAAGGTATATGTTGTTTCTGTTCCATCCTGTTTGAATCCGAGGGTTACTGGCATATCTGTTGATGTTTTTATTTGTTCGTAGAGTGATTTACTGTCAACCATCTTTCCATTAAATGTAGTGAGTATATCCCCTGTTCTTATACCAGCATTATGTGCAGTACTTTTTTTATCAACTCTTGCTATCATTTCCCATTCTGCCGGAAGTTTAAGCGTAAGCTTTTCTTTAAGCGCAAGTTCTTCATTGTCGCGTAGGATTTCCAGGGTGACAACATCTTTATTCTGTTTAATATCATCATAGATAGGTCTATATTTCGCAGCCATCCACATTTCGGGATCCTCGCTCCAAATCTGTGGACCAAAATATGGCGTATTGTATATTCTTTGTCCGTTAATAGATTCAATCTGGTCACCGATCTTTAATCCTGTCTTTTCTGCTAAACTGCCAGTGGCGATTTGACTTACAATCGTCACGCTTTTAAAACTCACATGAAGTATTCCCTTCTTTCCATCAATTCCAGGTATGGCATCAGGTATTACAGTGAACGTTTTCAAGTTACCCTCTCGTTCCACAACGAGATCCAATTCTTTTTCAGGATTAAGAAATATCCACTCTTGGAATCTGGTCGGATTTGAAATGGCTTCTCCGTTTAGTGAAATAATCTTGTCATCAGGCATCACACCGGCGGCAAGTGCAGGACTGTGGTCAGCTAACATTCCAAATTTAACATACTCCTGCTCCAAACCGATATCTTGTCCTGTCAAACCGTTGATTAAATCTATTGTCCCTGAATTGATGCTGACACTGAAGACGATCCAATAGGCTAATACACCAAACAGTAAATTGACAGCGGGTCCGGCAATAACAACGAATGCACGTTTACCAAGGGAGGCACTGGCAAATTCACCCTCTGCACCAGTCTGTTCATTTGGATTTTCACCTTCCATCTGTACATATCCACCAAATGGTAACCAAGAGAGTCTGTATTCTGTATCTTTATACACATATCCTACGATTTTTGGTCCGAATCCGATAGAGAAAGTGTTGACCTTAATACCTGCTTTTTTTGCTGCGAGGAAGTGCCCAAGCTCATGTATGAAAATAAGAAATCCGAGTGGAATTATGGCTATAAGAATTGCTTTGATTACGGGAAAAATGCCGAGAATTAATTTAAGAACTTCCATTAATGTCTCCTAATTATGATTGCATGATTGTTATATGTCTACGGTTGTTTAAAGAGGAATTCCAACTATCTTTTAGTATTGATGATTGAACAGGTAGTTGCCTTTGTCCATCTGTCTACCTCAAGGACATCCTCAAGTGTCGGGTCGCCTATCACGACATGTTTGTTCATCACTTGATGCAATATTGCGGGGATATCCATAAACCCGATCCTTTCATTGAGAAAAGCCTCTACTACGACTTCATCTGCGCTGCTAAGGACGACCGGCAATGTCCCCCCTACTTCCGCTGCAGTGTATGCAAGTGAAATACATGGAAATTTATCTCTATCTACAGGTTCAAAATGCAAAGTGCGTAATTCACATAGGTCTAACCGTGGGACAGGTGTGGGTAACCTATTTGGATATGACAACGCATACTGAATCATTATCTGCATATCCGTTGGTCCCAACTGGGCAAGGGTTGAACTATCCATCCATTCAACCATTGAATGTATAATGCTCTCTCTGTGGATAACAATATCGATCTTTTTTAGTTCTATGTCAAACAACCACTTTGCTTCAATAACCTCCAAACCTTTATTCATCATGGTAGCGGAATCAACCGTAATTTTTGCTCCCATATCCCAATTGGGATGTTTAAGTGCTTGCTGTGCTGTTACGTTATATAGGTTTTCCTTTGGTGTATCCCGAAATGGACCGCCGGATGCTGTCAATATTAACCGATGGATGTCATTTTGTCGGTTTCTTGTACCCTCTAAGCATTGAAAGATTGCACTCATTTCACCATCAATAGGTATTAGATTAATGCCATTTTCTTTAACAGCGTTCATTACAATTGCCCCGCACATCACCATCACCTCTTTATTGACGAAGGCGATGTCTTTTCCTGCGTTAATTGCTGATAGTGTAGGCAATAATCCTGCGCTTCCACCCATTCCGTCCAAGACCTGTTCTGCTTCAGAAACGGTTGCTACAGCTTGAATTCCATCCGAACCAGATAGGATTTCAGTACCTTTATAATTGTATAGTCGTTTTCTCAGTTGCTCTGCTGCAATAGGGTTGTTGAGTGCCGCTAATCTTGGACAAAATTTACGGATCTGATGTTCAAGCGTGTCAACGTCACTGTTTGCTGCGAGTGCGACTACATTAAACGCCTCACGATGTGTTTCTACAACCTTAAGTGCATTCTTCCCGATTGAACCGGTGCTACCTAATATGGCGATGTGCTTCATGTGTGTTTGTTGTAGTGCCACAATTCATTGGGCGTTTTTGACATTTTTGACAGCACACGACGTGTGCCTACTACTATATTAGACGCGATTAATAGCTAATTTGTCACGGATCTTATTGCAGATACTTGGTGACAACAAGAAAGTAAAAATAGAGTACAGGTGCACTGAAGATGAGACTATCACATCTATCCAATAAACCTCCATGTCCAGGGATAGTATCCCCTGAGTCTTTGACGCCTGCGGTCCGTTTCATAAGAGAGATACTCAGATCCCCAATTTGTCCAACGATACTCAATAGAAACCCGATAATTGCTGCATGAATAACAGTAAATGTACCTTGTAGGAATACTAAGCTAATGACAATACTAGTCAAGGTTCCGACGACCAAGCCAGCGATAGTTCCCTCAATCGTCTTTCGTGGGCTAATTGGGGTACTCAGTTTGTGTTTTCCTACAGCTCGTCCGATGAGGTAAGCACCCGTATCACCGATCCAAACGGTTCCAATAAGTAAGAAGATCAGTTGCATGCCTACTTTATCAGTATTTCTTAGTAGTATACAGTAATACCCAAACAACCACCCGATTGTAAGTATTCCTGTGAGTTTTAGTGCAACAGTGAGTAGCTCGTCAGTTACCTCTCCTCGAAATACACTTGTACAGAATGCATAGATTGGTATAAAAACAAAGAAACTCAACAGAACTGTTTCTGCGTAAGCGTTTTCTCCTTGTGAAGGTGTTGGAAGGAAATACGCGAACAAGCAGAATGCTACTGTTAATATTGATGGACTTACCGCATTTAGTTTTTGACTAAGGTGTTGTGTCAATCGGCAGTATTCAACTTGCATCATTATGACAGCGATAGAGATTAGAAGCAGGAAAACCAGGCTGCCAAAATAGATGACCAACAGGACTAAGGGAGCCAGCACAACAGCACTCAGAGCTCGCCGCCAAAACATGGTTAATTCTCTAAAAGTTCAGCTTCTTTTGTGTCCGCTAAATCATTAATTTTGTCAACATAAGTATCAGTTAAGTTCTGTACAGGATCAGCATCTGCCCGTGCAGTTTTCTTATCGCCGCCTCTACCTTTGCTTCTTCTACTACCTGAGCTTGCATCTCCACCTTCAAGTTTTTTAATAGCATCATTAGCATCCCTGCGTATGTTTCTTATTGCAACTCGTCCTTCTTCTGCTAATTTCTTAACGAGTTTTGTGAGTTCAACTCTCCGTTCAGTTGTCAACTCTGGTACTTGTATGCGAATAATACTGCCATCATTACTTGTTGCAAGACCTAAATCAGATTGGGCGATTGCCTTTTCGATTTCTGTAATCAGAGTCTTGTCCCAAGGTTGGATGACGAGTTGATGCGGTTCTGGAGTGGTGATCGTTCCGACTTGATTCAAAGGTGTTTTGCTGCCGTAATAGTTTACTGTCACTTGGTCTAACAACGCAGTTGTCGCGCGTCCTGTTTGTACATGTGAGAGTTTAGTTGCTGTTGATTCGACCGATTTCTTCATTCGTGATTCGGCATCTTTCAGTACTTCTTGCATCTGAATTCCCCTTCTTTGTTTCTGTATTCGCTGATTCCGATGTAAGGTATTGTGTGCAGATTAGATTTTACTGTCCGAGGACATAAAGCACAAACCGCTTAACTACGATATTTTCACCAAGTTGTGCAATAGCATCCTTGACGAGTTCTTCAATAGTTTTATCGGCATCGCGAATGTAAGGTTGTTTTAGCAGACATGCTTCCGAATAGAATTTAGAAAGCCGTCCTTGAACAATTTTATCAACAATCTGGTCAGGTTTTCCTTCCTGTAGTGCTTGTGTTTTCAATATTGTTTTTTCTGCTTCAAGTTCTTCTGGTGGGACATCATCCTCGTTGACGTATCTCGGTTTTGCAGCGGCGACTTGCATAGCGATCTCTGTTGCTAATTTTTGGAATTGTTCTGTTCTTGCGACGAAGTCAGTTTCGCAGTTTAATTCCACCATTGTGCCAACTCGGTTCCCTGGATGTATGTACGAGATAATCAGTCCCTCTTCAGTTGCGCGTCCACCTCTTACTTCAGAGGCTTTTAGTCCTTGTTCACGGAGTTTCTTAATTGCAGCGTCAACATCTCCATCTGTTTCAGTCAATGCCTTTTTGCAATCCATTATCCCCGCCCCTGTGCGCGTACGCAGTTCACTGACCATTTTTGCTGTAATTGCCATCTTTCCTCCAATTAGGTACTTTACATTGCTAAAATAAACTAATCTATGTGATTTTTGAAGTTTGAACCCTACGGAATGCTTCCGCAGGATTTAAAACGGGTTATTGATTTACTTATTGATCTACTGTGGGGATCGTCGTGGTCGTCCGGGTCTTTTCTTAGGACGTTGTTGACGTGTCTGTCGTTGTTCTCCATCACCGATCGTCTCTGGTTCAGCAGAAAGTTGTTCAACATCCAGTATCTGTGCAGTCTGCTGTTCATGGCGTTCCTCTTCAGCGACCTTATCTAACTGACTCTCGGCAGACTTTCCATCTTCTGCTTCAACTTCTGCACCTTCAACTGCATCACCACGTCCTTCAATAACAGCTTCGGCGAGAACAGAACATATAAGGCGAATGGATCGGATAGCGTCATCGTTCCCTGGGATAGGCAAATCAATTGGGTCGGGATCACAGTTTGTATCTACTATTGCGATGATTGGAATGCCGAGTTTGTTTGCTTCTGCAATAGCCGTGTGTTCTTTGCGAGTGTCTGTAACTATTACGACTGCGGGGAGGATTGACATCTCTTTGATACCGGTCAGGTTATTTGCCAACTTCCCTTTTTCTCGCATCAAACGTATAATCTCTTTTTTTGGTCGTTTTTCCAGTTCGCCGCTCTCTTCTTCAGTTTCAAGTTCCTCTAATTTACTGATGCTCTGCCTAATTGTTTGAAAGTTAGTTAGCATGCCGCCTAACCATCTGTGATTGACATAGAACATACTACAACGCATTGCTTCTTCTAATACTGCTTCCTGTGACTGTCGTTTCGTTCCCACGAAAAGCACTGAACCCCCTTGTGCAGCAATGGTTTGTACGAACTCTACTGCTGTTTCAAGCATTCTCAGAGTCTTTTGTAAATCAATAATGTATATACCGTTTCGCTCGGCAAAGATGTATTCTGCCATCTTTGGGTTCCAGCGTCGGGTTTGGTGTCCAAAATGAACTCCACATTCGAGGAGTTCTTTCATTGTAACTGGCAAAAATTACCTCCTGGGTCTGTATGAGACTTAATCTCATTATTGGGTTTAGGCATCCACCTCCTTCACATCTGCAACAGCCTCACATTTTGAGAGAACCCGCCGTGCACATCTGGAGGTGTGTTTCTTTCATAAAATCATAGTAATTATAACACGTTTCTTAGGTGTATGCAATCTTTTTTGGTACGGATCCTACGAGAGATACACTAGATCTCATTTTTAATCGGTATCCTCTACATCAAGACCTTTCGTCGGCTTGGTGAGTTGATGAACAACGCATCACCACCATCCACCGTCAGTTCCAGACCTGTAACCCACGCTGCCTCGTCTGAACACAACCATAATGCAGCATACGCTACGTCAATTGGATTACCCAATCTCTCTAATTGTGCTGCAACTGGAGCAATCTCTCCATCTGGTAGCGGATCCCAGATGATCCCCGGACATAATGCATGGACACGGATGTTCTTTTCATACAGTTCTTTTGCAAGGTTCTTGGCAGTAGCAACCATTCCTGCTTTTGCTGCAGCATAAGCAGCATTTGCATCTTGACGTACTCTTGCCCCTGCTGAAATGGTGATGATGCATCCACCCCCACGTTTCTCTAAAATCGGAACAAGTATCTGAACAGGTATGAAGAGAGTTCTCAGGTTGTTCTCTAACGCACCGTCCCAGAATTCAGGATCCATCGCAGTAATATCATGCTCAGTTGAGAAGAACCCTCCTGCAGCGTGTATGAAGCAATCTATTCCACCAAATTCGGTGATTGTAGCATCAATCAAAGTATCTACTTGTGATGCATCAGTTAAGTCTGTCTGGTGTGTTAGTACTTCTCCACCGTTTGCCCGAATACGTTGTGCAGTTTCCTGCATCTTTTCGTTTGTCCGCGCGGCGAGAGCTACTTTTGCCCCTTCTTGAGCAAAAAGTAGTGCTGATGCCCGGCTCATATTTGAGCCAGCTCCGCCTATCAATACAACTTTATCTTTTAATCGCATCTATAAATTCCTCATGCTCTTTAGAACTATTAAATTCTCTTTAGAGCTATCCAATAGGTTACATTATACCATTTCAATTAATTTTTCTCTCATTACCGACTGTTTA
>CAZURU010000069.1:2274-4059 GCA_964623585.1 uncultured bacterium | reverse complement strand
ACAGAATGTGCTACAGTAAAGAGGCATTTTCATTTAGAAATGGTATTACAAGGTTACTTTACAGCAAGTCAGAGAGAGCCGAGTCAATAGTTTTAAACTGAAATTCATAGCCGGTTGCTTCTGTTTTCTTCGGAAGGACTTTCTGGCTCAACAGAACAAAATCTGCAAACTCACCCATCATTAACTTCAGCCCGAAACTCGGCACGGGAAGCATAGTTGGCTTACGTAGAACTGTGCCGAGAGCTTTTGTGAACTCAATGTTCCTGACCGGTACAGGTGCTGTTGCATTCAATGCACCATTGATACTATCATTTTCTAATGCGTACAATATGATTCCAACCACATCATTTACATGAATCCACGACATCCACTGTTGTCCACTTCCAAGTTTTCCCCCGATTCCTATTTTGAATGGTGTTAGAACTTGTTGTAACAAGCCTCCTTCTAAGCCGAGGACAAGTCCAATTCGAACAGTTACAACCCGAATCCCAAGTTCGCTTGCCTTGAATGCTTCAGTTTCCCATTCTTCACAAACCTTGGCAAGGTAATCTGTCCCTGGTGGTGTTTCCTCAGTAAAACTATTGTCTCCGCTGTCTCCATATAAACCGATTGCTGATGCACATATTAATACATCGGGTTTGGATTCAACATTGGCACAAGATTCAACAAGATTTCGGGTAGATAGGACACGACTGTCCCGTATTCTTCGTTTCTTTTCAGTATTCCACCTGCCGGAGATCGTTTCTCCTGCAAGATGAATTACGGCTTTAGCATCCGAAATAGCTTCTGTGGGGAGTTGTTCTGTTTCTGGATTCCAACAGTGTATTTCTCCTAATAGTCCTAATTCAGATTCTGCTTTTTCAGGATTACGTGACACTACATTTACATCATAATCCTTATTGTGGAGGGTATCACAGACTTTTCTTCCGATGAAACCAGTTCCCCCTGTGACAAGTATTTTCTTCATTGTTTCCTCCGTTTTCTTCATAGCACTCTATCAACAAAAGACGTTTAGCTTGTGTCGTCAGTCTTTAGTTGGTCTGCCTAATTTTGACAGTTTGGCGATAGTGTTTTCCAGTTGTTGATAATCATCTATGATAGCGTCACTAAGCGTGTCGTTGCTATCTGACTTATTAAAGCCCGTGAACCGTATTGCTTTCATCCCCGCGTTCTTTGCTCCTACAATGTCAGTTCTAACGATGTCTCCGATGTGCACTGCATCTGCAGGTTTTGCATTTAGTTTCTTCAAAGTAGAATGAAATTGGATAACTTCCGGCTTTGTATGTGCAGTTTCATCAGAGAAAGTAAAGACAGAAAAGTATTGCAGTATATCGTCACGTTCCATGAGTTTTCGGACGTAACGCCCTGGTGTTAATGCGGAATCTGAAATAATCCCCATTGGATATAGTTTGCTAAGGTTTGCTAACACAGGTTTTATATGTTGAATGAGAATAGGTGGAGATGCCAAGAAAGCACTTCCAAGACATTCTATAATAGCTGCGATTTCTGTTTCATCAAGCGTAATTTCAAGCGTTTCGGCAAAGGTCATCATACATGTTTCTACAGTAACACCTTTATGTTGGTACCATTGAGACATCGCAACATTATATGCGTCATCCATTCCTGTTTCTACATGACTTATTTCACAAGAGTGTCCTTGGCTGTTTAGATAATCATGACATTTTTTTACCCGTATTACCTGTCGCCTTTTCCAATTCTCGAGTGAATCTGCATAAAGCGTTTGCCAAAAATCAAATGTAATTGCTTTGAGCATTAATTCTCCTA
>CAZURU010000069.1:0-2264 GCA_964623585.1 uncultured bacterium | reverse complement strand
GTGTTTTTTACTATCTTTTCCACCATCATTTTATCTTGTATAATATAAGATGTCAAGAACTTACTTGAAATTACACATAATTTAAGATATAATATTATTATACTGAGATGTTTGAAGCGTATAAATGTGCTTAGAGGTCGTTATGTTGAGGTGGTATCGTAACATTACTTCTACTTACCCGGCCAGTCGGTTAATGCTCATCTATTTCAGTGTTGGTGTAGTTATACTGATTTTTGTAATTACCTATTATACACATCAAATTTCGGATTTAAATGCTGAAATAGAATCACAGATAGAAATTTTTGTGAATCTTGCGGTTGAATTACCGAGTATTGAAGATAGGGAATTGCAGGACCGTTTACTCTCAGTCATGCGTCAGGAACTTTATGCTGAGAATAGAGTGCGTCGGTTCTCTTTTATTATAACCGATTCTGATGGGAATGTTGAGATTTCTCAAGGGGTTGATACAAGATTGGATGAAAAGGTCAACGAAGATGGAACTATTTCGCTAACAGGAACAGAGCATGATCTGCTACTCTCATCTTTAGATCGGATGAGAAGTAAGAATAAACCGAGGAAAATACCGTTTCTTGAAGAAGATAGAAAAATTGCGGGATATTTCTATTATGGGGATGTTGCACCGAGTGAGATGGCAAAGCTGCCATTCACGATAACAGATACTGAAAAAACGCCGAAGAAATGGCAGATGTGGAATGATGTAGTTACTGCCGAAAAGGCGACTCTTGAGGAGAAAGAACGCGCAAAAACATTTGTTCAAAATACACCCTCTTTCGCAGCAATTCAGACTATACCAGAATGGCAAGAAGGATATTTCTACTACGAGATTAGATCGTTTTACGGATTATTGGTAACACCCATTGTATTGGCAGTTGTTGTCTTGCTTTTTGGATTTGGCTCAGTGCTGGTCTATATGCGGATAAAATCTTATGAACATGCAGCAATATGGGGAGGATTAGCCAAAGAGACCGCACATCAACTTGGTACACCTATCTCGGCTTTGTTAGCATGGGCAGAACTATTAGATGAGCATAGTGAGGAAATAGGGGACAGAGTCCTTGAAGAACTATCTGTAAACATGCAGAGTGACCTTAAAAGACTGCAGAAAACAACTACAAGATTCGGGTTGATCGGTACTGAACCTACTATGACAAAGGTGAACCTGGCAGAGGTCCTCGCTGAAGTTCTAACATACTTTGAGAAGCGACTACCTCAGATTAGTCGTAATGTTGCTATCAATATTACACCTGATGATGTTCCTGTGATTATAGGTAACGCTCAATTGCTACAGTGGGTTTTTGAGAACTTAATTCGTAATTCATTGGATGCAATGCAAAAAGAGGTTGGACAGATTGAAATAGAACCTGAATATGACAAACGGTATAAGCAAGTTATCATACGTTATTCAGATAACGGAAGTGGAATTGCAGCAGAAAACCAACGGGCAATATTTGAACCAGGCATGACAACAAAAACGCACGGTTGGGGTCTTGGATTGACTATCGTTCGGCGTATTGTTAGAGACTATCATCACGGTAGTATTAGGTTAATAGAAAGTAGTTCTGATGGAACTACATTTGAAATTCGTTTGCCGTGTAATGTATCTTAGCGTGTATTAAGGAAAGAAATGCAACAGAAATCACACCAAATACTTTGGATAGACGATGAAATAGAGGCGTTGTTGCCGCATAGGCGTTTTCTTGAAACACGTGGATATGTTGTCACCGCTGCAACGAATGGTGAAGATGGGATTGAATTGCTGAAGCAACAAAAAACTGGTTACGATGCAATTCTACTTGATCAAGTGATGCCCGGGAAAGATGGCATGGCGACATTGGATGTTATCCGAACAATTAACACACAGGTTCCTGTAATCCTCGTAACACAGTCCAGTGATGATAAATTTGTTGACGTCGCCCTTGGTAAACAGGTGACGGATTTTTTGGTTAAACCGATTGGGGTTGCCCAGATTGCTTCTACGCTCAAACGGGTACTCGAACAGCAACACATAGTGGAAACGCAAATACCGGGCCGTTACACTAATGATTTTAATATGATTAGCACACTAAAGGCATCACAACCAGGATGGCAAGATTGGATTGATATCTATGTCAAATTGCTCAAATGGGATCTACAATCTAATCGGTTAACCGCGCAAGGATTACAAGAGACACACTTGGAGCAGAAAAAAGAGTGCAACACCGAATTTTCTGATTTTGTAGCAATGAATTATCCAGAATGGGTTA
>CAZURU010000068.1:387-16014 GCA_964623585.1 uncultured bacterium | reverse complement strand
ATTAACGTTTGTAATAAAATATAACTAAAATGTCTAAAACTAAAAAACCCTGAGGGTGGTGGGATCTACAAGAGGAGATGGAATTAGCAGCGAATGTTAGGAAGGTACTACGTTTCGGTGGAACGAAAGTTGCTGCAAGAGCACTCTTCCATTGTGGATGGCGTTTCTACGCTAACCGTTGGCTAAACATTCGTCATCAACCGATCTCAGAAGCAAAATCAACGACAACCACTAAAGTCCTTGATGAAGACATTGCACTTGACGCGATTATTGATGGGATTGAATCTGTCCGTATTCAGGAAATCGGTAGACGTACCCGTGAGTACCTGAATTCTGGGTGTTCAGCTGAGAAACTGATTTATGAAATGGGGCAATGTATCCTAAAGGATGACAATGGTGAAGAACTATTGGGTACTATTCACATTGTGGATAGAGAGTGGCATTATTGTGATTCACATCCTGCCAGAAATCAACTGATCGTTGGATTGGCACGATGGGCAACAGATGTCCGTAGACGTACCGGTAACGATTCCGCTGTGCAAACTGCACACAGATTCGCCAAAGGTGAAACAGCTACGGAATTGTATGAATAACATATCCTAAGACTGACGTAAGGTAAGGTATAAACGCCTTACCTTACATACTGATATGAAATATTGGGTAATACCATTTCAATTAATTTTTCTCTCATTACCGACTGTTTAGAGATGAAGCGGTGAACGGCACAATCTAACAGAATGTGCTACAGTAAAGAGGCATTTTCATTTAGAAATGGTATAATATCCTTTCTCTCGTTTCTATTGTGTTCTTCTGTGAATGGTCAATCAGTAGAGCTCGCTTTTCAACTGGGTGAGAAACAGCATCCAACCGTTGACAGATTGCTCCCCGATGTTGCGCGTTTTATGGCATTCAATAAGGATAGCACTAAACTGATTGCAAAAGGAATGGGGGTACTATAGTAGCATGGGACATAAGGTCTCGTCAGAAGCAGACGGTAGGAAATATCAAGGCAATACGTTTGTTCGCTTATGCAGCAGATACGCATAAACTACTCATTCAGAAAGTAGATGATGTAATAGTGCGAAATCTTGTCAATAGCCTTTTCACCTAACGGTGCGTATTTGGCAGTTTCGTTGTGGGATACTACAATTCAGATTTTAGAGTGGAGTAGACAGTGAAAAATAATAACGAATCATATACCGATGCGAAGGGGCGTACGCGATGGCGCGTCAACGATGAAATAGCGTTAAGACTATTGGAACTTCACACCTTTCTAATTATTGCCGACTATCCAGAAGACCATGCAACACGTTATCCACGTTTAGCGTATACCATTTCTCGTATGGATGAATCAGTCGCAGAATTGGTCGCTGAAGGACGATTACAAGAAGAGATACCAGGGGTCGGTGATATCGTCTCAACTATCATAACGGAATATGTGGAAACTGGAACGTGCACAAAGTTGGATGAATATGCAGCAGATGTACCGGAGACAATTGTAGAACTTATACCCGTTCCTGGACTTGGCACAAAAACGATAAAACGGTTCTATCAGGAACTTGGGATTGATAGTTTAGCATCTCTCAAAGAAGCAATTGACGAGGATAGATTTAAAGGATTTCGAGGTGTCGGTAAAAAGACTTTGGAGAATCTCAAGACTTATATTGATGAGAATATGGCGTAAAAGCATAAGAATATGTGGAGGTATGTTTAATGGCAAGTTCACGTGATTCTGGTGAAATGGTTGATGGTAAAAAGCACGGATATTGGATTACCTATTACGCGAGTGGATTAAAACGTAGCGAAGGGAACTTTGTCCATGGTAAAAAGGATGGAAAATGGATTCTATACCATAAAAATGGAAACGTTTCCAGTGTAGCCTATTTTCGTGATAATAAATATGAAGGTGATTATATATGTTATCATGAGAATGGGAATCGTAAATGGGGTGGTCCCTATAAAAAGCATGATGGCACTTCATCTGATGGCAGAAAAATGGGGGTCTGGCACTGTTGGGAAGAAGATGGCGAGACTGTCTGGCGAATCATCACCTATAAGAAAGGTGGTGCGCGAGCGAAACCCGATGAACATCCTTTCGGTGAATGTGCTGGTTGCGGCGAGGGCAGACGTTCAACATGGGTAGATAATTGCCCGCGATGTGGTGAAGTGCTTTTGTGATATCGTTATTTCACATTCTATCTATAGTGCTTTGTTGTCAATAAGAGTCAAACCGATTTTTGTTGACATTTTTCTTTAATGTGCTATACTAATGATTACTGATTCCTACAAAATAGTTGAAAGTAGTCTGATAATTGCTGCCAATATATAAAACCGATCTATTTGCGAAGGATAAAATATGCCAAACACATATTACCGAATTAACATCGTCTCTCAACATATAAAGAAAATTTTAATTTGCCTAATGTGTTCTGTTTTTTCATTTACATCTATAGTATCTAATAGTCATGCACAACCCCACATCGTTTTTGTTGTTGGTGAAGGGGAGTACCGTTCAGAAGTGACGATGCCAGCATTGGCGAAGGTGTTGTCTGAACACTACGACTTCCGCACAACAGTTCTCATTGATGAGCAATTGCATGGTGGTGAAGATAACAGTATTGATGGTCTTGACGTGATAGAAACTGCTGACCTACTCGTTTTGTATCTCCGTTTCCGTCAACTTCCTGATGATCAACTTGCAGTGTTACAAAAATACATTGACCGTGGTGGTCCCATTATCGCCTTTCGCACAACGACACATGCCTTTGATTACGATGAGGATGATCATCGTGCAGAAAAATGGAACAGTTTCGGTGCACGTGAACTCGGTGCGCCATGGATACATCACTACGGACACGGGGCAAGTACTGATGCTACTCTCATCGGTGAGCATCCCATCCTTACGGGTGTGAGTCCAGAATTTCACGTGCGTTCCTGGACATACCATGTGCGTCCGAACTATCCACCGAAGGATGCTCAAATACTGGTAAATGGACGTCCCGTCTTTCCTGATGGAGAACGCGGTGACGAAGATACGGTCAATCCAATCGCTTGGACGCATACACACTCTGGTGGCGGACGTGTGTTCACTACCACGATGGGACATCCTGAGGATTTCAGTTCGAGCGACTTCCGTAGACTCATCGTTAACGGGGTTTATTGGTGTCTTGAACGTGAAGCACCGCGCCGTTATACACCTGGTAACCATTTTAGAGATAGCTCGGCAAAAACTGGACAACGTTGGCGGGATATGGACTACGGTCCCTACCTATCAACTGCTGTTAAAGCAACGTCAGATAATATTACTTACAAAGGCATTATTATCCCGCTAACGCCGGATCTCACTGGAGGTTCAGTCGTTTTTGACACAGACCTGTTACGTTATTCTGCGGGTTGGATAGATGGATTGATTGACTTCGCTGATGTTGAATATAACGGTTGGCATCAAAGTTTCCCCTCTATTGAGGGAAAACTGCTATGGGAAAATCCTGTGGAGGCAGGGTGGGCAAAGGACGATAGTTTTGCGGACACACGTTCTGTTGCCTTCGGTCCACTTCCAAGAGATTGGGGACATTGGAAGGGGTTGTATCTTCATGAAAGGCGTGTTGTCATGGCGTATACGGTTGGAACACGTTCGGTATTGGAATCGCCATCGCTTGAGAGTAATGCCAAAGGGTTGGCTTTTGTGCGTACTTTCCATTTAGGTCCTTCCGCTTCAAGTTCACTTGTGCGAATTGCAAAAATGAAGGGTGGCGAAGTCTCTGCATTATCCGATCTATCGCGTGGAAATGCTGTTGCATTGTATCCGCAGGAAACAGAAGCTGGTGCACCAAACAGTCTACTCGCTGCTTTAGTTGATGCACCAGAAGGAACACAATGGGAGACTTTACAGGATGAGATCCGTGTACGGTTTCCCGCATCGGAACAACCCATCACAGCCAAGATTATGATAACACCGACGATCCATGATAAACTTGATCTGAAAGTCTGGAGAGCGTTGGTTGAATCATCGTCTAATGTATCGGATTTAACCGCATTGATTAAAGGTGGACCCAAACGGTGGTCTGAAAAACTCACCACGACCGGACAAACAGACATAGAGCAACGGCTTAGAGTAGAAAGAGAGGAATTGGGTGCTGGCACCACGAAAATGCGCCTAGAATTGGCTGGATATCAACCGAAAATACTTTCTATGAAGGACCTATCACCAGCACCTGACGGGGGTGGTAATACAGACCAATACATCGGTGTTTTGTTTCCCAAATCGAAGACATCAGACTCTTCTTCTACACAAGTGCAGAATAACGATCTGACTTTGATAGGACACTGGGGTTTTGATGAAGGTTCTGGTGTACATGCTGCAAGTGTTATACACGTTGCAGGTGTAACGCATGTTATGTCGAATATCTCCCTTGATGGCGTTGAATGGGGTGATGGCAAAGAACACGGTAGTCTTGTATTCAATGGAGAATCTGAGGCAGTTTTTGACGAGAGCATAGATCTCGATTTTGACACATCCGACCTAAGTGTTTCCGCCTGGATTGCTACCGAGGAGGACGGTTCAATTTTCTCTGAGGCACTTGAGGAACCGGAGTGGGTACCAAACGGTAAAACCTTTTTTATTCGAAATGGACAGTTGGCTTTTGATGTGGGTTGGGTCGGAGTGGTTAGCAGTTCACTTAGTGATGGCAAATCTGTGACTGACGGAGCCTGGCATCATGTTGGATTGACTTGGCAACATCAAAGTGGTGCTGTGAAGTTGTTTTTAGATGGCGAGATTGTCGCTGAAGGCACACTTATGCCTAATGAGCCGTTAGAGGATGACATATTACGACTCGGTTTCACTGCAGAGAATTTTCCGGATCAATCCCCTTGGTTTGATGGTAGGATTGATGACCTGCAACTGTACAGTCGTGCCTTGTCACTTGCCGAAATGCAGAAACTCTACACAGTAGAACATAAGCAACCTTTGATAGCTGCAGCAGTGGTTGGAGCGGATGCAGGTGCGAAATGGCATATTGATGGAGACCGTGTATACCTTGATTTCTCTACAGATGAATCAGCACTGTTTCTTAGGTGGGATGGTAGTGAAGAAGATATCTCAGAGTTCGCTCGATTAGCTGCAAACGAGGGTGTTGATCCCAGTCAACCGTTTGCGATTGATAAGATAGCGTGGCCCGCAGAGAATCCCTGGGACGCTTGGATTCGGTTTGGTGGATTCGACTTCTTCTCAGATGGCAATCGTGCTGCACTTTCTACTTGGAACGGCGATGTGTGGATAGTCAGTGGACTCAATGAGTCTTTGGAAGAACTCGTTTGGCAGCGTATAGCGACTGGACTAAACCAACCCCTTGGACTAAAAATCGTAGACGATGATATCTATGCTCTTGGACGTGATCAGATTACACGTCTTGTTGATCTCAACGGAGATGGAGAGACGGACTTCTACCAGAATTTTAACAACGATGTCTATAACAGTGAACATTTCCACGAACAGGCGATGGATCTGCAGACTGATGCAGATGGCAATTTCTACTACATGAAATCTGGACGTCATGCGCTGCGTGCAACACATCCGCATCACGGAACCCTCATCAAAGTCACACCCGATGGGGAAAAAACTACTGTGATCGCTTACGGCTTTCGCGCTTCTAATGGACTCGGTATCAGTCCTGGTCCCGTATTCTATGGAACGGATCAGGAGGGTTTCTGGATGCCAGCGAACCGTCTTAACCGAATCACTGATGGCGGAAAGTTCTACGGAAATCTATGGGGTTGGCACCCGCCGGGTGAAACGCCAACAGGCTATGAACCGCCTCTCTGTTGGCTTGCACCTTTTGTGGATCGTTCTCCAGCAACGGTCGTCTGGATACCGGAAGGGACATGGGGGGAAATGGAAGATTCCCTGCTCTCGGTGAGTTACGGTACAGGTAAAGTTTACGCTGTTCTTCAACACGAGATTGGAGATACACTTCAAGGTGCAGTTACTGAAATGGATTTAGATTTTCCAACTGGTGTGATGCGTGGCAGATACCATCCGGTGAGTAAGGACCTCTATCTTGCGGGTATGTTTGGCTGGTCATCCGATAAACACGGAGAGACAGGTTTCTATCGTGTCCGCATGACCGGTGCACCCCTTCGAACTGCAAAATCGTTCCGTGCTGTCAACGATGGTTTAATCATCAGTTTTTACACACCGTTAGCTCCCGATGCCGCGACAAACCTGGACAACTGGCGAGTACAAAGTTGGGAATATCGCTGGTCACAAAACTACGGTTCACCACAGTTGAAACGCAGCGGTACTGAGGGTAGAGACGATCATCCCGTTCAATCCATTACACTTTCTGAGGATGGGAAAACCGTTTTCCTTAATATTCCTAGTCTGACACCTACGATGCAGTTCCATGTTATTTTCAAGGGTAACTTTGCAGATGGACTCCCGTTGGATGGCTATCTACATGGCACAATACACGCGCTTGAAGATAGAGACAGTGTGGAAGATCAGTAGTCAAAACCGTGAAATACCTTGATAGGAAAGACATATTCTGATAAAATAATTAAATATAGGCGTCTAATACTACAGTGCTGACTGTTTTTCCTACTACATGTCGGATATGTAAGGTAATCAGCAGCACGCTATAAATCTATTGCCTAAACAGAATGTGGAGATGTGAAGGCATGGCAGCAAACGGAATAACACTTTTTCGTCTTTTTCTAACTTTTATTGTTATCGGTCTTTTTCAACGATCGAATGCGTATATTGATATTGCGTGCATTGTAACAATCCTTATTATTTTTATACTTGATTCCGTTGATGGTATAGTTGCGCGTAAGCAAAATCAGACCTCAACATTCGGTGCTGTTTTTGATATTGCTGCTGACAGGATCGTAGAAAACGTATTTTGGATTTACTTTGCAGTGATTGATGATAGGATTTCGTTCTGGCTTCCTATCGCTGTAGTTACACGCGGTTTTCTTACGGATGGTGTTCGTAGTATTGCATTGACAGAAGGCAAAACAGCTTTTGAAATGAGTTCTGCTGCATGGTCCCGTGCTTTGACAAGTTCCCGCTTCTCACGCGGCATCTACGGATTAACCAAAATGCTGACGTTTATTTTCCTTCCTGCCACGCTTGTACTGAATGATATCTATCCAGATGTTCCGATCATTGCTACTTTTTCGTTGGTTTCTGTGATTATTGCTTATGTCGCAGTCGGCATGTGTATCATCCGTGGCATTCCTGTGCTTGTTGATGGATGGAGATACATCAAGCCAGAACCTGAGTGAACAAGATTGCGTTAATATGAAAAACCCAAAGATAAACACGGTTCTGTCAAAGTTCTTGTGATGCCATAACCTTAAAGGAGAAGATATGGAGAAACTAAATTCACATGTATTTGCACTTGTATTTGCTGGCACAGAAGGTAAATACCACGACCATGAGGGGAATGGAAAGTTCATTACTGCAATTCTAAATGACGCAGATGGTATTGCTGCCGATTTTTCTCAGGATTATGAAGTGCTTGCGGATAGTCTTGATGCGTATAACGTTGTCCTTTTCTATACAGATGTTGGAGAACTTACAGCAGCACAAGAGGCTGGTTTGCTAAAATACATACGAGAAGGTGGGGGATTCTATGGATTGCACACCGCTGCAGCTTCATTCAGAGAGTCAGAACCTTATCATGCCATGCTCAACGGTTTCTTTAACGGGCATAGTCCTTATATGAAGTTTACCGTTAATATAGGTGACACTGAACATCCGATTACGCAAGGTCTGGAAGATTTTGAGGTGGAAGATGAACTCTATTATCTGAAGCACAATCCAGAAACTTCGCATCATTTGATGTCGGCGTATGATCACACTAAAGATGAGACACATGTCCTGGCATTTCACCACGATTACGGAGCGGGTCGGGTTTTCTATTTTGCATTAGGACACGATTTGGCAGTGCTTGAAAATCCGAGTTTTCAGGAAATAATTCGTCGTGGTGTTTTGTGGGTTGGGGGACGTCTATAAAGTTGGCATTTGAAACTGGATGTATTTTCAAAATCATCACGTGTCGGGTTTCGTTCCTCTACCCGACCTACTTGTTTAGTCTCGACTATCCAATAGTAGCGTTTTCGGTTGCTGTGTCAGTATCTCATCTGCTGCGGTGATATCTCTATTTATCTGCTTGACAAGTGCGTTCATATTAGAGAATTTCCGTTCACTTCGGATTTTCTCAACAAAGAACACTTCAATCGTTTCACCATAAATCATCTCATCAAAATTGAATAGGTGGCTTTCAACCTGAAATTTTGTTCCATTAAAGGTAGGCCGGATTCCGATATTCAACACGCCATCTAACCACCGTTCAGCGAGCCTTGCGCGAATAGCATACACACCATTCGGTGGACAGAGTTGTTCACCAGTCTCAATATTGGCAGTTGGGAAACCGAGTTGTTTTCCTCTACCATCGCCGCGCACGATATTACCACTCAAAGAATACGTTCTACCTAATAGCTGAGATGCTAAACCGAGGTCTCCCCTTGCGATTGCCTCCCGGATACGGGTGCTATGCACTGGTAAGCCGTTCAACTGTGTGGGTGGAACAATCGTAACACCAAACTGTGATTGTTCTCCTATCGATTCTAATAGTTGTGCATTGCCTTCCCTATCTTTTCCAAATTGACAGGCATAACCTACGACCACATGTTTTGCGCGACAGACATCTAATAAGATCGTATCCACAAAAGTGTGTGGTGACATTGATGCAATGCGTTCATTAAAGTTGACAAATATTGCAGTGTCTATTCCAATCTGTTCAAGGATTTCTACGCGTTTTGGTAAGCACATTAATACAGGTGGGCATTTATCGGGGGCAAGAAATGCAAGAGGGTGTGGATAGAATCCGAAAAGAACAGATGCAAGGTTTTCAGTTTTCGCACATTCATGAACAGTTTCAAGAACTTTTTTGTGCCCAATATGTATGCCATCAAACACCCCAAACGTAACCACGGATTCTCGGTTTAATTTGGGTATGGAGTCCAATTTATAGTAAGTTTTCACAATTCTTCTCCAGGAACAATTATACCTTTTTCTTTTATGTAGCCCTAATGTTTTATATAATTTTTCGCGCTTTCAATAAGCATCCTAATGGAGTCGTTATATGGATGGTTGATTCGGCATCCTGAAGCGCGTTCATGCCCACCCCCATTGAATTCTGATGCAAGAGCGGCAACATCAACACGTCCTTGGCTACGTAGACTCACTTTTGAATTACCGTTGGGTAGTTCACAAACACAGATCGCCACATCAACACTCTCTATCGCTTGGATCTGATTGACAAACCCTTCTACATCGTCCAATGTCGTTTTCGTCTCATCTAACATTGATTGTGTAATGAATACTGTAGCGATTTTGCCATCACCAGTGAGTTTTAATGTACTTAAAGTTAGGTTCAATAAATGAATCTTCCCAAGTGGAATGTGCTCAAATACTTTGCTGTATACCACATCGGGGGCAAAGTTCCCTATCTCTATTAAGTCTGCAGCAATGCGATGTGTTTCAGGTGTCGCGTTACTATAACGAAAACAACCGGTATCAAACATCAGACCGGTGTATAAACATATAGCAGTTTCCTCATCAATTGCAATGTTAGTGGTTTTGATAAAGTTGTAAATGATTTCACAAGTGGATGAGGCATTAGGTAAAACGATATTGTAGTCTCCAAAAGCTTCCGCTGTAATGTGGTGATCGATATTTACGACAGCGTGTTCTGCTACTAATCTATTATTGAGGAAAGGTCCTATACGTTCTTTTGAACTCGCGTCTAAGATAACAGCTACATCCGGACGAAAGTTCACAGATGCTTGTGCATTTTCTATGTTCTCCCAGTATGGTAGAAAATGATACTTTTTTGGGACAGGATCAGTATTGAATAACCTTACAGTTTTCCCTAATTTTGTGAGGAAAATTGATAATGCTAATTCCGATCCGATAGCATCACCATCCGGATTGACGTGTGTAGAAAGTGCAAACTTTTCGTGTTGCTGAAAGAGCGTAAGGAGCGTATGAAAACTATCCATCTAACTTATTTCTTGAAGGGTAGTTTTTGACACATCTTCATCCTCAATTTGTTTGAGGAGTCCATCAATTTTCATGAGATGGTCCACAGAATCGTCTAAGCTAAAACGGATTTCTGGTGAATATCTCAGTGCTAACCGACGGCTGATTTCACGCCTGATGAATCCTGAAGCACTCTTTAATCCAACCAGTGTGTCTTCCTTATCTTCAATATTACCAATCACGCTTACGTTCACATCAACATATTTTAGGTCTGAGGATACATCTACATGTGTGATGGTACAAAAGGCGATACGCGGGTCTTTGACAACACGATGTATGATCTCACTCAATTCTCTCTGAATAAGTGCGCCGACTCTGTCCTGTCTTCTATTCTCTAACATGCTCGTTGATCCTTCCTATTTCGGTTGAGATTACAAACTTTAGAACGATGGTTTGCCATGTTCTAACCTTGTATCCTTCGATTCTTGTATCCGTTAGATTGCAGGTTTTACCAATG
This sequence comes from uncultured bacterium, assembly GCA_964623585.1. GTDB lineage: Bacteria > Poribacteria > WGA-4E > WGA-4E > WGA-3G > MSPOR6. The sequence continues at coordinate 5,446 of CAZURU010000068.1, read as the reverse complement.
TTTCGTACCCAATGAAACTGCTCTCTTTAGTAAAAATACTCTGTCTCGTAATCAAGCAGTACTACCGAAGCATTTTCTTCAATATGTCTAACGCTTTTTGAGATGATTTGACTTACAAACTTCTGTTCATTTGCCACTGTAACTGCTGCTAAGGTTGCAGATTGATGCATATCTTGTGCCTCAATTTCGGCAATAGCGATATTAAATTTATTTCTGAGACGCGTAATAATACTCTTGATAACCCGGCGTTTATCCTTTAAGGATCGGCTCTCAGGCAGATATAATTTAACTTTGCAGACACCAATATGCATTTCTATTTTGCAGTTTTACTCAGACTTTATAGAATGTAATACCATTTCTATAAACTATTGTCTCATTAGTTGGTTCTTCTGGTAGTTGTTCTTTGTAGTACAAACTGAAAGTTCGCGCTACAACAAAGATACATTTTCAATTAGAAATGTTATAAGTTAATTTTTGTTCACCTAACACGTTGCGTTTGATTTAAGAGAGTGGGGAAATGAATTTGTTTGTACAATCACATCTTCCATTAAGACATTTCATGTTAACATAATTGATTTATCTTAACAACGCCTGAATTTATCTTTAAGATACGATAAAAGAAAGATTTTAGATGCCCATGCGTATGATGTGACACTGTTATTGTAATGTTCTTGCAACCTGCTCATGCACGAAACATTCCAATACATCCCCAACTTTGATGTCATCAAATTCGTCAATACCGATTCCGCATTCATAGTTCGCTTGTACTTCATTGACGTTATCTTTAAAACGTCTGAGTGAGTCGACTTTTCCTTCGTAGATCATGCGGTTATCCCGTAGCACGCGTAAGGGTTGGTTGAATGTAATCCGTCCCCAGTTGACATAACTTCCCGCAACTGAACCGATACGTGGTGCTTTGAATATCTCTCTGACTTCTGCCCGTCCAATGATTACTTCTTTCACTTCTGGTTCTAATAAACCTTCCATCGCTGACCTTATATCGGAGAGTATATCATAGATGACAGTATAGGTTCGGACATCAATCCCTTCAGCTTCGGTGGCTTGTACTGCTTCTGTTGTGGGATGTACATTGAACCCGATGACGATAGCATCAGAGGCGGACGCAAGTAGAATGTCAGTTTCAGTAATCCCCCCTGTTGCTTCGTGAATGATGTTAATTTTAACTTCTTTTGTGCTGAGTTTTAGTAAGGATTCAGAAATTGCTTGGACAGAACCTTGAACATCTCCTTTTATGATAACATTTAGTTCCTTTATTTCTCCTTCCTGAATCTGTTGGAATAGGTCATCGAGGCTAACGTGGCTATGTGTGCCGAGTTTTGAAATTCTGTATTGGTCTTGTCGTTCTTCACTGATAGCCCGTGCATCTTTTTCAGATTCCAGAGCATAGAAGATGTCGCCTGCTTCTGGTACACCTGTAAAACCGAGGATCACTACAGGAGTTGATGGTCCGGCTTCCTTGACTCGTTTTCCATCATCACTCAACATTGCTCTAACCTTTCCAGAGTAACGTCCAGAAACGAAGGAATCCCCGACTCTAAGCGTACCGCTTTGGACCAGGACGGTTGCGACAGGTCCGCGTTCTTTGTCCACTTGTGCCTCAATAACAACACCACGGGCAAGTTTATATGGATTTGCTTTTAATTCCAATAGTGCTGCTTCTAATAGTAGCATTTCCAGCAATAGGTCAATTCCAGTACCTTCAACTGCGGATATCTCTACACAAATTGTTTGCCCTCCCCAGTCTTCTGGAACAAGTTCGTTCTCAACTAGTTGTTGTTTGACATAGTCGGGACGCGCACTGGGTACATCCATTTTGTTAATTGCGACAACGATGGGTACTTTTGCAGCCTTTGCATGACTGATTGCCTCTATAGTCTGTGGCATTACCCCATCATCAGCAGCAACGATGAGGACAACGATGTCAGTAGCCTCCGCACCCCGTGCCCGCATTGCAGTGAATGCTGCGTGTCCTGGTGTATCCAGAAATACGATGTTTCCATTTTCTAATTCAACGTGATATGCGCCGATGTGTTGTGTAATGTTACCCTCTTCGGATTCACTAACGTTTGATTCTCGGATAGAGTCCAGAAGCGATGTTTTCCCGTGATCAACGTGCCCCATAATCGTGATAACGGGAGAACGCGGTAGCAATGATTCTGGCGGATCCTCCTCATCTAACAGTAGTTCTTCTTCAAGTGTTTTTTCTTTTACGACATTAAACTCAAACTGTTCAGCTAAGACTTCCAGTGTTTGGTAATCTAATCTCTGATTAATGGATGCCATTATCTTGAGTTTCATCAGTTGCATTATCATCTGTGTGGGCTGAAGTCCGAGCAAGGTAGCGAGTTCTCCGACGGTTGTCCCTTCTTGGATTTGCAAAGTTCCATCATCATTTGGCTCTTCAACGTGTATTGTATCATTTTTAGGGGTGAGAATATCTTGTGAAGTTGTTTCGTCTTCTGTTGTGATTAGACCGTCGGGTTTCTGTTCTTCTGTCGGTCTCTGTTCTTGTGTCGGTTTCTGTTCTTGTGCTGGTTTCTGTTCTTGAGGTCTTTTTTTTGCAGTTTCTTTTACCTGTTTTCTTTTTTCCTGTTCTCTGCTAATATATTCCTCTGGATTTAATTCGGATTCGACCAGCATAATAGTCTCTGGGTCTAACGTGCTCATATGGTTTGAAATAGCCACGCCTAAGTTGTTGAGAAAGGAAATAAGTTCCTTACTACTCATATCGTGTCTCTTTGCTAATTCGTAGACTCGTACATTTTGACTTGGAGCTGTTTTAGTTTGCTGTTTAATTTTTTTCATCGGTGGTTTTCTCCTTTTCAATAAGTTTCTGTTGAAATGCGGAGATTGCCGATTTCGACAGTTGCACTTGTAACAGTGCGTTTATCCGTTTTGGTGCTTTAAATGCTTTCTCAATACATGATATTGAATGACAGAGATAAGCGCTCCTTCCAGGGAGTTTTTTTGAGCCTTCAATTTCTAATATTTGACCCGTGTTACACACAAATCGGATTAGTGTTTTCTGTGGAAATTTACTTCTACACCCAATACATGTGCGAATGGGTGTTTTGTTTTTTTGCATTGGTATATTAACACCCTTATTTGCTTTGATGTGCTGTAGAATTTTTGTTTGATCGATTACGTCACACGGCATGTTCCTACTTTCTTACACACGGTGTGTGATTACTCCCTTAACTTTCGTCAGTTTCACCAGACTGGTCCGCATTAACATCACCGTTTGTATTGGATTCGGTCTGATTTTCTTCCTCTATTTCGTTTGGAACTTCGTCAGTCGTATCTTCTTCGTTATCATCAGGTGTATCATCGTCATCGCTTTTAAAAATGTTATCTAGTGTTGCGGGTGCTTCAGTTTCACTTTTAATATCTATGTTCCACCCGGTTAATTTTGCTACGAGCCTTGCATTCTGTCCTCTTCTTCCAATAGCGAGTGATAATTCATCATCAGCGACGACGACGATCGCGCTCATATCTTCATCATTGAGTTCCACTCTGCGTATCTGTTTTGCCGGTTTTAGAGAATTGGTTATATAGACTGTTGCGTCTTCGTTCCAATCCACGAAATCAATTTTTTCATTTTTTAGTTCTTGCACCATTGCTCTAACTCTATTGCCTCTGACTCCGACACAGGTTCCCACTGCATCTATACCTTCTTCGGTTGCTACGACAGCGACTTTTGCGCGGTATCCGGGTTCCCGTGCAACAGCCATGACTCTTACTTGTCCTTCGTATACTTCTGGTATTTCCTGTTCACATAACATCGTGATAAGATCGGGATGTGTTCTTGAGACGATGATCTGTTCGCCAGCGACTTCGTTTTTTACGTCTAAAATAAGACAACGTATTGCTTCACCCCTATTATAGTAATGTGTCTGCGGAATCTGACTTGCAGGTAAGAGTGCTTCCGCGCGTAAGACATCTGTCCTTTCTAAATCTACGATCGCATCGCGACCATCATATCTTTGTAAGTAGCCGACGACTATGTCCCCTTCACGTCCTTCGAATTCATTGTATACTTGTTCCCGTTCAGCTTCCCTTAGTTTACCGAGTAGAATTTGACGTCCCAATTGTGCTTGTATCCGTCCGAATTCTTCGGGATTAATTTCTACTTCAACAGTATCACCGATTTTTGCTTCAGGTTCAAGTTTCTGTGCTTCCTCAATAGGAATCTCAGTAGTGAAATCCTGCATAATGTCTACAACTTTCTTCGGAACGGTACATTTAATCTTTTCTTCGTCAAGTTGAATTTCAATTGCTACTTTCGCTTCTGGACCGTAATGTCGTAAAGCTATGACGCGCAAAGCATCTTCTATTGCTTTGACAAAAACATCTTCAGGTAAATCGGTATGTCCCATCATCTGTCGAATAGAATTTTGTAGACTTTCTCTTTTCTTTTCTGTTTTATGTTTCATATTTCTCCTACTTGATGACACATTAATCATCGTGTGTCTTCTGATCACCAGACCAATTGAATGTGTCCTTTATAGATTTCTGAGGTTTTAATATGCACAGTTTGACCAGTTATTTCTTCTAAAACAACATGTCTATCAACGACATCTGTTATTATTCCTTCTACTTTATCGATCTGGCCGTTTTTTGCCGTGATCTGTATCTGAACGTTTCTACCAAGGTTTCTCTTGAAGTCTGCTTCTGTTTTCAATGGACGGTCGAGTCCGGGTGAAGCTATTTCCAACTGTTTAAATTCGGTTAATAGTTGATGTGCCTCCAAGATTGGACGAACTGCTTGGTCAAGGTACTTACAGTCGGAAACGGTTAAACCCTCATCTTTATGTATCAACAGTCTGAGAGTTTTATTTCTGTTTCTTCCTGCTGTTTCTACGTCCACTAATTCATAACCTTCAGTTTGAAGGAAAGTGTTCAATAGTTCTGTGACTGTAGTTTCTATGCTACTGATCATTTTTTCCTTCATATAAATAAAAAACGCGATTGTTCTCGGTTGTAGCGAGTCCTCGCGGTTTACAATTAGCAGTTTGCCAATTCCCTTTAGTGGAATAGA
>CAZURU010000068.1:0-377 GCA_964623585.1 uncultured bacterium | reverse complement strand
CACTGCTTTTACTACTGTATCAGCAGCATTTTCAATTTGACTATCAAACCTTTATTTATGCATGTTACTGCTTTCCTTGTTGGGAATCAAGTCAAATTTAAGATCCACACTTATGTGTTTAGCGAAACTTAATAACATCACCGCATAAGTCCTAATAAAAAAGGTTGTCATTTAAGACGTTTAATTATAATATAGTTTAATCTATCTGAGGAATTTTGTCAAGGTTATTTTTTAGTCTTTTAGTCTTTTAGTCTTGACGTATCAACGTCGAATGATAAACGGAATCGGAGATTTGATACGGAATGATCAATTTAGGAGCGAAATCGTAATGATTCGTAAAATGCTGCTTATCACTCCCCCGTGTCAAGACACCGAAG
>CAZURU010000067.1:0-16074 GCA_964623585.1 uncultured bacterium | reverse complement strand
ATGGGTCAAGATGTTGGGTTTCGTTCCTCAACCCAACCTACGGAAGAATGGAATATAAATAATTAAAATTGGTATAACTAATATCGGTAATTGTCTGTTCACACAATACAGGTTAACTCCCCTGCTGGCGAGGTTCCCTAACCTTGCCAAATTACCTAAAGTATTATTTTAACTCATACAAAAAATAGAAAATCATCAGTCTGGAAAGATGTGCTACCAAGAAGAACAATATAAATGAGGGTTAATTTTTGCCCAAGGTATAGGCATTAAAATAAACTTGATACCTAAGTATGCGTCTTATCCATTAGCAGATTTCATCTATAGATTTTACAATAAAGTGTTGAACTTTGTTAAATCTTCTATGTCAAAATTACAGAGGATTTATACTTAAACTACATACTTTGCATTTTAGGAGTTGCTTATGCTTCAATGGAGAATTGGGTTTGTTTGTGTCATGACAGTATTGCAGTTTTTTGTAATTGCAGATATTTGTGCTCAGGTACCAGAAGAAGTTGACCTATCTCAACCGCTGACTTTAGAACAGTGTATCCAATTGGGTTTGGAAAAAGCAACCAGTATGCGAAATGCACGGCTGAGTTTGGTTATTCAAGAACTCCGTGTGAAAAACGCTAGAGCAGACTACTTTCCAAGAATTACATCCTCTGGACGTTACGACTTCTCTAATCGCCTGGATTTCGGTTTTGAACCAGAAAACTACGATTTAGGTTTGACAGGACAATATACACTATGGGATAATGGTCAACGGGAGGTGAGTTTTGCTCAAGCTAAAGAAGGATTGACAATTACCACAAACAGAAACGAGGGAATTAAACAGAATCTAATTCTTCAGATAACGCAAGCCTATTACGATGTTCTTAAAGACACGGAATTAGTGAAAGTCAGTGAGGATGTATTAGAACGTTCAAAAGAAAATACAGCACAGACAGTTGCCTTAAGGAAAGCAGGTATACTCATACCCGCAGATGAGGCTACAGCAAGGGTTCGTGAGGCAAACAGTGAACTGAGTTTGCTAAATAACAAGAATTCACTGCAGATTTCTCAGGCGACATTGCCGAGATTGATGGGATTGGACCCTGGTCTACTCATTAACGTTGCTGTTGATGAATCATTTCAACAATACATTGAACGGGGAACTATTGAAAAGATAGAAATAACAGTAGAGGAAGCGATAGAAATTGCGATTGAAAATCGACCTGAGTTTAAGGAAAATGAAGCACAGATAAAACAACAAGAATGGAGCCTTACACTTTCAAAACTGCAACGTTGGCCCCGACTGAGTGCAAACGCAAATTACAATGTAAACCTTGATGATTACCTGCGCGAACGTCAGAACTTCTCTGACTTTCGTAATTGGAGTGTAGGAGCATCCCTTAACTTTACCCTCTTTGATGGTGGTGTTTTGGGTAATAGAGTCAGAGAACAAAATATGCAATTAGAACAGGCACGTGAAAACGCAAGCGACTTGGAACGTTCTGTTGCACTGGGGGTTCGCCAAAGTTACCTGAATTTAAAACGAAGTGAAACGGCTGTTGAAATCTCAAATACACAAGTTGTCAATGCTCAACTGAGTTTAGATGTAATTGAGGGTAGATATAAAGTAGGAAAAGCAATTCTTCTTGAAGTGCTTGATGCACAAACGAGTTATGCCCAAGCCTTGAATAATCAAGTGAACGCCTTTTATGATTACAAAGTGGCAAAAGCTCGCTTAGAGGACGCAATGGGAGTACTCCAATGATGAAATTATTCCGAAAAAGATGGTTCCTTATAAGTTCTATTGCTATCGTGCTTATCGCAGCAGTGGTTATAGGTGCAACCCGTATCAATGGAAGCAGCAAGAAGGATGATGTGGAGGCTGAAAGAGAGGTCGTTTTCCGCGCCCCCTTTCGTGTAAAAATACAAGAATCTGGTAGTCTTCGGTCCCGCATTGAAGTTGATGTTAGGTCAAATGTAGAGGGAGAAATCACAGATATTCTGATTGAGGAAGGTGACCTTGTTGAAGAAGGACAGCCATTGATGAAAATCGATGCTGAACAGATTTTAGAGGAAAAAAAGCAAGCTGAAGCTTACCGAGATGCCCGACAAGCAGAACTTCAACAAGCTGAATTACGTATAAAAATCGCAGAACAACGCGAAGAGAGCGGCCTGCTCCAGGCACAGAATGCAGTAGCGAAAGCTGAGGCATCTATACAATCTTTTGCTGTTAACAGACAGCAACGCATCAATGAAGCAGAAACGCTTGTTGCGACAACACAGAACCAACTGAACCGTGATCAGATATCATTGAAACAGGAAGAAATTTCTTTAACGCAAGCAAACCTTACCCTTGATCGTGCTAAAGCAAGAGTCGAATCAGATAAAATATCATATCAGACAACGAAGTCTGAACATGAACGTAATACTGAACTATTTGATCAAGAACTGATTTCTAAACAAACCTTAGAACAATCAGAAAAACAGTTAGCTACGACTAAAACGCAGTATGAAACTTCACAGAAGGAGGTAGAATCACAAAAAGAAACCATTAAATCACGAGAAGAAAGCATCAATGCAATACGTGAAGCCATTAAGAGTCGAGAAGCGACGCTCGCCTTAAACAGAAAGAATGTTGAGACAGTTATTGCCTCACAAGATGCACAGGCGAAGCAGTTAAAAGCTGATTTAGAAAACGCACGGACACGCCTGAAACAGACTGAGGAAACGACTGAGGAAGAGAAAGCCTTAACTAAACACTCTAAAGTCAGCGCGAAAGCGAATCTCCTTCAAGCAGAGAGCCGCCTCAAATCTCAACAAGAGCGGTATGAATGGACAACTGTAACTGCACCAATGTCTGGTACTGTTACACGTCTTTCTGTTGAAGAGGGTGAGATTATCACCTCAGGCAGATCGGCATTTTCCCGTGGAGAAGCAATCATGCGTATTGCTGATCTAACGCAGATGATTGTCAGAACACAGATCAATCAGGTTGAGATTGGTAAAATTAAAGAGGGACAACGGGTTGAAATCCGTGTGGATAGTTATCGGAATAAGGTTTTTCAAGGGCAAGTCAGTGACATCTCTCCAAGTTCCACACAACGCGGTCAATCCGGTGGGAACGCTGTGATTACCTTTGAAGTGGAAATAGAGGTAGAGATACCTGACGAAGAATATGAACTGATGCCTGGAATGTCGGCGGATATAGATATAATCGTGTTTGAAGAACCGGATATACTTCAAATTCCGATCGCAGCGGTTTTAAGTCCAGAGGTGTTTACTGTTAAGACTACATTAGAACAGACTGCCCTTGGACAGTTTCAACAAGGACAGAAATTGAAGATCCAAAATCTGATGGGTACACAGTTCTCCGCACAAGTGACGAAAGTTCAACCAAAGGAGACCCGGCGGAACCTTGAACTTCTTTTTGACGAAACCCCTAAAGGTATACGTTCTGGTCCAACTGAAATCTCACTTGTTCTTTCTAACGGTAAGCAAATTTCAGGTATAGAAGCGGAGATTGCCAGTCAACGTAAGCATTTTGTTAAACTTGACACAGGAGAACCATTAAAGAAAAAAGATGAGGAGCAAGGTGTCAAAACGCATGTAACAGTAGGCAGAAGAAACAATACACATTTTCAGGTTGTAGCTGGATTAAAAGAGGGGGATCGCGTATTCGTGCCTTCTATGAAAGAACTAACTAAAGATGAAGGCGAAAACAAAAAATAAGAGATACTAATATGTTAATTGATGTCAAAGACATAACAAAAATCTATGAGATGGGTGATGTACAGGTTCATGCTTTGCGTGGGGTGAGTTTCACAGTTGAGCCAGGAGAATTCATCGGAATAATGGGGCCGTCCGGTTCTGGTAAGTCAACTCTGATGGATATCTTAGGATGTTTAGCAACCCCAACAGCAGGTGAATACTATCTTGAAGGTGAAGAGGTAGGAAAACTATCGGATAATCGTTTAGCAGACATTCGTAATAAGAAAATCGGTTTTGTGTTTCAATCGTTTAACCTTTTACCGAGAACAAGCGCACTCCATAATGTTGAACTTCCCCTCATTTACTCAGGATTAGGACGTAAAGAACGGAAACGTATGGCATTTGAGTCTTTGGAAGCGGTCGGCTTAGCAGACCGAGTAGACCATAAATCTACAGAACTTTCAGGCGGACAGGTCCAACGTGTTGCGATAGCGCGAGCTCTTGTCAATAGTCCCTCTCTTGTTTTTGCGGATGAACCGACAGGCAACTTAGATACACGTTCAGGTGCTGAGATTCTGGCAATTTTTGACCGTCTTAATGATGAAGGTAACACGATTATTATGGTTACGCATGAACCCGAAGTTGCTGAACACGCTCACCGCGTGCTTCATATACGTGATGGTCTCATAGAACGAGATGAAAGGCGAAACTAATCCCTCCAGATACCATATCCAAATTACGACTCCATCTCGGTTACACTTCTCCCTGATTGACCTAACGGGTGAATTGGGACGAATTGATGCCGGATTCGGCTTAACGATCAATGAACCTAAATTTGAGATTGTAGCTGAACCTGCCGACGAAGTACTTGTTGAGTCTATAAACTATCGTGAACGTGCAACATCTATCCTAAAAAAACTACAGTCTACCTACCGATTTCCCGGTATTAAACTGCAATTTAATTCCGAGATTCCTACACATTGCGGTTTCGGTTCTGGGACACAACTTTCTCTCGGCATCGCATCTGCTGTAAACAAACTGTATGATCTCAATCTTAGTATCACTGAACTTGCTATCGCTGTAGGACGGGGTGGTACATCTGGGATTGGAATAGCGGCATTTGAACGTGGCGGTTTTATAGTTGATGGAGGTCACAAATACCCTGAAGAGAAGTCGTCATTTTTACCATCTTCTGCAGCGGAGAACATTTCGCCTCCCCCTATCCTGTTGCGATACGATTTTCCAGATGTTCCTCTTCTAATCGTCCTGCCGAACTGTTCTCGTATCTATGGAGAAGCAGAACTGGAACTCTTTCGGACGTTGTGTCCACAACCGGCATCTGTTGCTACAAGATTGTCGCATCTGTTATTACTACAGATACTCCCTGCGGTGATTGAAAAAGATATGCTTAGTTTTGGGAAGGCATTGAACGAGATTCAAGGGTTTGGTTGGAAAAGAGTAGAGATTGATGCACAAAGCGTAGAATTGCAGCACACAGTCGATTTTTTAAAGGAGAATGGGGCATTAGGTGCTGGTGTGAGTAGTTGGGGACCCGCAATTTGTGCTATCAGTGAGGATATAATGAAATTAAAACAGAAGACTGAGACCTTTCTTTCGTCATTACCGAACGGTGGTACCTGTTTTGTTACTTGTGCTAACAACACTGGTGCGGAAATTAGAAAAGTTGGCTAAAACATGATTGCTCAAGCCAACATTGTTTTCTTAACTTCCAGCGGGTGCATAGTAGGGATTAGTTCCAGAAGCATGGTCAGTTGTATCAATGACCTGTTTAATCTCAGGAAATTCCTCTTGAATCATTGCTTCAATACCGTGTTTTAATGTAGCATTTGCCATCCCGCATCCTTGGCATCCGCCCCCCATGTGTATATAGATAGCATCATCTTCCACGTCTAATAGTTCGATCTGTCCCCCGTGTGCTGCGACAGCGGGATTAATCCGTTCATCAATCAGTTCTTGAATTTTCTGTGCTTTCGGATTATCCCATGTCGGTGTATTCGGGTTATCAATTTTGAATCCGCTGGAGTTCAGGTCCTCAACATAATCTATGACAGATCCTTTAAGGTCGTCTGCACTTTTTGCGTCAATGAGGATGTTAAAAGAGCCTGTCTCCATGACGATGTCATCTGTTTCTGGTTCTGTAGCCAAACCGAGGCTATATTGAAAAGCAGTAGCAGATCGTCCTTCAATGCTAATACGCAATCCTTCAACGTGAACTTCTTCGGCATCAATGACGGATTGAATTTTCTCTTTCGCAGTATCAGTTATTTCCAATATAGGAGTATCTGATCTTGCGATTTTCTTGAATAGGTTCTTCATAGTTACCCTTTGTGAATAGGTCTTTAGGGTGTATGGCACTATGCAGCTGTTTTATCAGCCGTATACTCAGCCCGGAATTCACCCATTTCGTTATAAAGGTTGCTTAGCTGCGAAATTGCGTAGATTTCCAGTTGTCGGATTCTTTCGCGAGTGACGTCAAGTGCGTCTCCGATTTCACGGAGCGTTTTTCGTTCACCATCGTCAAGTCCATAACGCATTTTCAATACTTGTTGCTCGCGTTCCGAGAGTTTGCTAAGAAACTGCTCTACGAGATCGTGTGTAATAATCTTCTCTATTTCCCCATCTTCAGCTGAAGAAGTTGGGTCTTCAATGAGATCCCCTAACGTTGCAGCTGAACGCGAGCGATCATCGCCAAGTGGTAGGTCCATAGAGATGGTATCAGCATTGAATGCAAGTATCTCTTCCACTTGTTGAATTGTTAGCTCAAGAGCTTCAGCGATTTCAGCCCGTGTGGGTTCGCGCTGCAATTCTTGACACAAATTTGCATGTGTAGCATCAAACTTATTCATCTTTGCGACGACATAAGCAGGCAAGCGAATTGAACGTGCAAAATTATCAAGTGTTCGCATGATAGATTGCTTAATCCACCAGATGGCATAAGTGCTAAACTTGAAACCCTTACGATAATCGAATTTGCCCGCAGCCTTGATTAGTCCGATATTTCCTTCCTGTATGAGGTCTTCAAGAGGTACTTTGTTTCCCTGATACCGTACAGCAATAGAAATAACGAGGCGCAAATTTGCTTGCACTAATTCGTCTCGTGCGGTTGTATCACCCGCTTCAATTCGTTTAGCTAATTCAACTTCTTCTTCGCGTGTTAGCAGTCGGTGTCCCGCTACACTTCTTAGCCAACTGGTTAGAGCAGTTGTATCACTACTCTTATAGTCGTTTGCATATTCGGTATCCTCCGGATATACTTCATCCATGTAAGTGCTGGCTCCGTTGATGTCTTCATTGTCACCGAAAAACTCGGTTTCCATTCTACTCCTCTCCTTGTGATAAAATTTCATAATAAATCTGCCAAAAAGTTATAATACACTAAACTATAACGTTTTGTCAAGCAAATAGTTTATAAAAAATGCTAAAATTTTGTAAAAAATGAAAATAAACTCTTAAATCTAACAGAATGTGCCATAAACGCGCACAATCTATATGAAATTTAGGAAAATATTTAGACAATTTGGCGAGGTTAGGAAACCTCACGAGCAACTCAGTGAATTTGCAACATACAAACAGATAATTACCGAATTATTTATTTAATCTTCATACAGAATGCTTTTATTGGGAGAAGGTAATACTGTTTTGATACGAACTATTATCCATTTGTATTGTCTATAGTCATAAATAGAAAGCATAAGTAAGTGATTTGAATAAACTATTTTGCTACTTTTAACGTCAAAAAGTGTCAGTAAAAGCAAATTTTATCAGTGCGGTCAGCAAATCGCACTTAACATAGTTGTATAACGTCGTAGCAAGTGGGACGCTGATTTTGAAAATAGTTTTATCACAGAACAAAAGCAATCTAAACGTTCAATACAAGGGAATAAAACAGAATGTATGGAGCAATACCGAAAAAATCGTTGGTTGATGTATTAAAAGATGCTAATCTAATTTCTGATGACGTTTACCAAGAGATCCATCAAAAGATTCTTGAAGGATGGGTCAAAAAACCGATCCAATCAGACCCATCTGCTGATTCCGACTCGGAAAGTTATAGACAGATTTTGGAAGAGATTGAACAAGCAGGTGAATCTGAGGAAGAGATACTTATTGAATATGTCTCTCCTAAGGTATTGGAACTTGCTAAAAAAGGTCGCGAATCCGGTACGGCTATCATGCATCTTGAAGACATGAAGCCAGAAAAGGATGCTCTTGATAAGGTGCCCCCGAGTTTTGCTTATAGAAATAAAGTCGTTCCAGTCAATTTGGATGCTAATGTCTTAACTGTCGCAATTGCAGATATTAACGACATTATGCTGATTGACGAAATAGGTTATGTAACTGAATGTGAGATAGATATTCGGATCGCCGACGAGGATGATATTTCAGATGCAATTGTTAGGTCCTACGGCAGGGATGCAGCATCACTTCTAAGTGCTGGTATTAAAGGTCCCGTCGGAGCAGCATCTACAATTGAACGGGCAAGCATTGAAGACTTCGGAATTGATGAGAGAGACTTAACCGAAGACCCGACAGTCGTTGACGCAGTATCACAGATGATAATTGATGCCGTTCGGGCAGGCGCAAGTGACATACACATTGAACCTTATCCAGAAGAATTAAAAATTCGTTTCCGAGTTGATGGGGTTTTGGAAGACCAAGAACAACCCCCCGCCTATCTACAGTCTGCTATTACATCACGTATTAAAATTATGGCAGATATGGATGTAGCTGAACGCCGTTTACCACAAGATGGAAAAATCAACACAGAGATTGGTAGTTTAGGGGGACGCCAAATTGACCTTCGGGTATCTACCGTCCCTACTGTCGCTACCCAGCATAGTGAAAGTGTCGTTCTGCGTATTCTTGACAGACAGTCTATTGAATTCGGTTTGGCACAACTTGGACTTACGGATGAAAACTATGAACTGTTTCAACGGATGATTCATAAACCACACGGAATTATTCTTGCAACGGGTCCAACGGGAAGTGGTAAAACGACATCTCTATATGCATGTTTGAAAGAGATCAATACACCAAAAGTCAAGATCATTACACTTGAGGATCCTGTGGAATATGAACTGGAAGGTATCAACCAGATCCAAGTTAACCCTGAGATCGGTTTTTCATTTGCCAACGGTTTACGACACATTCTAAGACAGGACCCTGACAAGGTATTAGTCGGTGAGATTCGTGATGAAGAAACAGCCGAAATGGCGATACATACATCTCTAACGGGCCACCTTGTATTTAGTACGTTGCACACTAACGATGCTCCTGGTGCTATAACCCGTTTGATTGATATGGGTGTTGAACCGTACTTGGTTACTTCAACAGTTGAAGGTATCATTGCACAACGTTTAGCGCGCCGAGTCTGTAAAGCATGCTGCACAATGTATACACCATCAGCAGAGGAAATCAGCTTTCTATTTAGGTCTAACGGTGTGAACGTGCCTTCAGATCTAAAGATACCTCGCGCGAATGATGATGGTTGCCCAGAGTGTCGTGGACGCGGTTATAAAGGTAGAATCGGTATATTTGAAGTCTTATCTATGACTGATGAAATGCGAGCTTTAGCACTCAAACAAGCATCTACCAGTGAACTCAGACAACTTGCTATTCAGTTAGGTATGAAGAGCCTACGTGAAGATGGATGGCAGAAGGTAGTTGCTGGACATACAACCGTTGATGAAATTCTACTGTTGACCATGGAGGATGCTCAAGACTATGGAGATGAGAGCAGCGTCCATTCGCGTTCCGGTTCTGAATTTGGTGCTGATAGCAGCATCAGTGCACAATAGGTGCGGGTACGAATTTACCATAAACAGCGTCAACTTACAAATAGAGAAAAGATATGCCAAGATATCAGTATGAAGCCGTAACCCAAACGGGTCAGAGAATCAATAGCACATTAGAAGCGGATTCACGCGCGGAACTTATCGCGAATTTGCAGCAGATGGGGTATTGGGCAACTGACATTGTAGAAGAGGGTGAGGCTCTTGAAACGAAAGCGAAACGCATTTTCAGTGTTGGAACACGACGCATTAAATCCGCTGAAGTAGAGTTCTTTACCTATCAATTAGCAGCCTTAGTGAATGCACATGTCGCACTACCTCGTTCATTAGAGGTTACATTAGATCAGATCAGCAATCCAGAGTTGCATAAGATCATAGCACAAGTTAAACATGATGTTGAACATGGTGCGACCTTTAATGATGCCCTGGCACAACACCCAAAGGTATTTTCTGATCTCTATGTAAATATGGTTAAGGCAGGTGAAGCGGGAGGTGTACTCGGAGAAGTATTGGAACGCCTGGCGGAGTTTGCTGAACGCCAACGGGTCCTAAAAAATCAGGTTGTTTCAGCACTCTTCTATCCTGCGATACTTTTTGGTTTGATGATCACAGCAATCATCGTTCTTATGGTTCTTGTTATCCCGAAGTTCACGCAGATGTTTCTTGAGTTAGGGGGTGAACTCCCTTTACCTACACAGATTCTAATTAGTATTTCAGATGCTTTTGCTGCGTATTGGTGGGTTGGGTTGCTGGGAGCTGCTGTTATAGGAACGGCACTGAGACAGTATCTGCGTACAGAGACAGGTCAGGTAATGTTGGATCGTATCAAACTCAAGGCACCGCTGGTTGGTCCGGTTTTTAGTACATTTGCAATCGTGCGTTTTACACGCACTATGGCAACACTCTTAGAGAACGGGGTGCGTATGTTACCAGCCTTGCAAGTGGTAAAAGATACTATCGGAAATAAGGTCTACAGTAATATCGTTGCTAAGGCAGAAAGAGAGGTAGAGCAAGGATCTACACTTTCACGGGAATTAGGTGAAAGTAAAGATTTTCCTTCACTTGTAACCCATATGATCGCTGTAGGTGAAGAATCTGGTGAACCCGTTACCATGTTGTCAAAACTCTCGGACTACTATGACATGGAGATCAGGAAAAGTCTTGACAGGTTAACCAGTTCTATAAGTCCATTAGTTATTCTCATCATGGGTTTACTCATCGGATTCATTGCTGTAGCGATGATTCTGCCGATATTTGAAGCACAAAACGTTATAGGTAGCTAAAAACATTTCACAGTATGTATGAAGTTCTTTAAACTATTAGATTAGTTGCTTGTCTAATTACGGAAACGAGAAGTGTATATTCTTAATAAAGACCAAACAAAAAATTTGACAGATACTAAAAGGAGTTAGTCAAAATGTTAAAGAAGTTTAGAAATGACGAATCAGGATTAACACTGATTGAATTGACGATTGTTATCGTAATATTGGGTATTTTGGCGGGATTTATTGCGCCAAGGATTATTGATGCACCTCAAAAGGCAAATGTCGCAAAAGCAAAAGTGGAAATAAAGACTCTATCTACAGTACTACAACTCTATGCAACTGAAATCGGACAGTATCCGACGTCAGAACAAGGTTTAGATGCTTTGTGGCGTGCACCGAATCCTGAGCCTCCAAATTGGAACGGTCCCTATTTAACCCAAGAGATAACAAATGATCCATGGGGAAATCCCTACGTCTATGTGACACCGAGCAATAATTATGGATACGATTTTGACCTGATATCCTACGGTAAAGATGGTAAACTGGGAGGCACTAAATTTAATGCGGACATTACTAACTTTAGCCAGGAGGGAACAACAGATTAACGTTCAATTCAGAGATACATCCCTGATAAAAACCCGTGAACCGATCTGGCGTCGTATCGCACTCATACGCAATCGAGAAGGCATGAGGTGTGCGTCCGGTTTTAGCATGATGGAGATAATGCTGGTCTTAGTCATCATCTCCATCTTGACGACGATTTCAATGCCTGCCTTGCAAGGATTTGCAGCATCAAGAAGACTCAAGAGTGCTGCACAGAAAATTGTTGATACATTCACATTTGCTCGTGACATGGCGATTACTGAACGGCATACACACCTTGTTGTGTTTGATCTAACAGGAAACAGATACTGGTTAGCTTCAAGCGAAACCTTCAATACGCAGAATCCGTTGGCTTCTGCGGGAAGAAGGGCAAACACACCTAATACAAATAATCAACAGGCCCCCGTTTCCCGGACAGGCGGTGTCATGGGTGTCATGCAATCACTCACTGAAGGGGTATCTATACCTTCAATGACCACGACCTACAGTGGGACAACCCAGGAAGTAACGACCGGTGCTGGTTTCGTATATTTTACTCCGACCTCTACATCACAAGACACCGTAATCTACCTTCAAAATCTTAGAGAACAGGCGGTCGCAATTACAGTTGAAGGCGTTACAGGTCGGGCAAGTATACAGGAAATGACAGTTGAACAGTTACAAGCAGCGGGAATAAGGAATTGAAGCGTATGAAAATTCTAAGAATTTCACCGCGTACAGACGGTTTCACATTTGCAGAAATCCTTGTAACGATTACAATTATGGCTGCAGTGTTTCCAGCTCTGCTTAAAGTATTTAACGATGTCTCACGAAACCAGCGTCTGACTGATAACAAAATGACCGCGCTCTATCTGATGAAGTTTAAAATGGCGGAAATTGAGATAAACGGGTTCCCAGAAACGGGTGAAAGCGGTGGAGAATTCGGTGAAGGTTCCATCTTTCAGTGGCAGTCTGCCGTGCAAGATGTTCAATCTGAAGAATTTGATGGACTTCGGCGAATTCAATTAACCATTATGTGGGACCATTTTGGGCAACCGAGATCTATTAGTACATATTCCTTTATTGCAAACAGATCACTACAGCAAGCACAAAACTAAGGTAGAACTTACACACTACCCTGGTAGGTTCGGTTTCCTAACCAATGCAGAATACCAAACGCGTATTCTGCCGGATCCTGTGAAAATAGGTGAAATTAAGGTAACGAATTTGATGCATCAGAGGTCTCTCATTGGGAATTGAAGTATGCGATATGTAAACGTTAGAAGTCATTGCGGACTTACGCTCGTAGAATTGTTAACGTCCGTTACCATCATTATAATCATGGGAGGCTCTACTTACGCAGTCTTCAACACAGCGATGGATGCTTACAATCGCACGCAGGCAAAATTAATCCAGGGACAACGTTGTCGTGTCGCCTTAGATCATATAGTCACCGATCTGAGTCAAATTCAGACAGATACATCTGACGAGATGTTAACGATCTTCTCTCAAGATGTCCCTACATCATCTGGTGATAGAGACATCGTCAGTTTTGTAACATTAGTTCGGACAGATCCAGAAGTATTCGCTGTGCAGTTAGAGGGGCCTCGTCCGGTACCGGAGTCTCCTTTAAGTGATGTGCGTCGTGTGGCATACTATATTGGACCGAAGATTCCGTATGAAGAGATTTCAAGCGGATCAGTTCCGCCACCGATTAACGAATCACAAGGGTCGAACAGTAGTAACGTACAACAGCAGGAAGAGAGTCTTTCACTGTATCGTGTTGTTTCTACAGCATTGAACTCGGAGTTTATAGTCGCAACGATAATGGATGCTGGTGTAAAACCGACAGTAGATGAAAATGGAATGCCGATTGACTTTACCGTAAAACCCTTGGTAGATGGCATAATAAATTTTGACCTGAATTATCTTGATGCAGAATCGGGTACGATGCTTGAATCTTGGGAACAGGCAGAAGTTATCCCTGTTGGTGTTCAGATTCTTGTAAGTATTGTTGATGAGAACAGACAGAACAGAACGTCAAATCAACCTGTAGCACAAACCCCTGGCGTTATAGGACAAGGTGCATTAACGCAGTCTACGATGGTATATATACCTGCAGGTGCCGTTGAAACTACACAATAGTGTGCAGCGAGGTTGTATGATGAAAAGATTACCTTTCAGAACTTACTTTATCAACGGTTCAGATGGCTTGTCACTCGTGTCAACGCTTTGGATATTGACGATCCTTTCAGTCGTGGCGATGCAGCTGCTATACTCATTTAATCTTGAGAATAAAGCACAGAACAACTTTTCCGATAGAGTGAAATATCACTATGCTGCTAAAGCAGGATTTGAATTGGGGTTAGCAAAACTGCGAAATGACGAAACCAGTTTCGACTCACTTGGTGAAACTTGGGCAGCACCGATTGAAGAGACAATCGACGATGGTATTCAGGTTGGTGGATTTCTGACATTTCAAGCTACTATCACTGATGAATCCGCAAGAGTGAATTTGAATACTGCTCCCGTAGAAACAATTCGTAACCTACTCCTGTTATCTGGAGCACAAGCGGAGGTTGATTTAACAACAGACCTTGCAGCTCGGATCGTTGAAGGACGTCCCTTTCGTACGGTGCGTGATGTTGCACGAATTGAGGGCATGACAGAACAGATTCTGTATGGGATACAGGTTCAAGCTGAGCCCACAAGTGGGTCAGAAGAGCAGGCACCACAGACTGAATTAGCACAATTACCTCAGTTAGCGCAGATTCAACCGAGCTCTGGTGGATTTGTCACTCTGACTACCGTCCACTCTATTGACGCGAATACGGATACAAATGGACAGGCACGAGTTAATATCAATTCTGCGAATGCTCAACAGATAGCCGGCATTAGAGGTAATAACAATCAGAATGTATTCTCACAAGGTGAAGCGCAAGCGATCATACAAGGTCGAGATTTTAGCGGTTTAGCTGCGCTGTTAGATGTTCCAGCTGTCTCGAATCAGGTGTTCAATAATATTGTTGGTCGCATCACAACGCAACAGATAGATACAAGTAATGAAGATGATTTCGGTTTTGGACCAGGCAATCAAGGTGGTGTTAATAATAACCAAGTTAATATTAACACTGCCGACGAGGATGACTTGGAGGACTTACCCGGAATTGATGCAGGAATCGCAGAACGGATTGTCGCACACCGTGACTCACAAGGTGATTTTCAATCAATTGATGCAATAAGAGATGTGAGAGTTCTGACGATGCAAGAGTTTGCCGGTATTGTGGATAGAATTACCACACAAGATGGACAGACCGTTGAAGGATTAGTCAATATAAATACTGCCCCAATTGAGATATTACAGTTGTTGCCGGGTATGGATCAGGCAAAAGCACAAGCGATAATAACGCGACGTGAAGAAGAAAGCGAAAACACACAAAACAATCCAGAAGACAGTGTGAGTGGAAATCCATTCAGTAATATTTCACAACTCTTGCAACTTGACGAAATTGACGATCAAACTTTCAGACAAGTGGTAGATTATGTGACATATCGCACACGCGGATACCGCATCGAATCTATGGGAGTTGATGCAACGGGTAAAACACTTGCAAAGTGCGTTGGCATTGTTATCAGAGAAGAAAATCAACTGGATGTCCCTTACTGGCGACAAGATTAAGCGGTATGTATAACATCATAGTATGAGGTTAAAGATGGCAAACACACAAGTCGTAGCAATTGATATCGGCACTGCTACAGCAAAAATATTACACATAGAAAAAACACCCGATGGACTACATATCCTGAATTCAGGAGTAGAAACGTTGACTGATCCTGATAATACAACTCATGTATCAGAAACAGTACGTAGTCTGTGGAATCAACTGAACATCAAAAGGAACTTTTTTAACAAACACAAAATAGATGTAGCAATTTCAATTCCCCGTTTATATGTCGTAACCAAAACTTTACCGAATTTACCGGCAGCTACAACAGATGCCCAACTCCCGACGATGATTGATATGGCAGCAGAAACAGAATTACCGTTTCAGAAAGAGAATTCTGTTTTTACCTATCATGATATAAGACGTGCCCCCGATTCGCTATCTGTGGAATTGCTTTCAACACGCCTTGATACAGTGTCGCGATATATGGATGCATTAAATGAGATAGGGATTACGCCGTCTGCGGTTGTGCCTTCCATGTTAGCGATCGCTACAATCGCTCGCCAGAGTCTTGCAAATACCGCTGCGCGAACTATTATCGTAGATATCGGTGCGGGACTTTCAGATTTTTGTATAATGCAAGGCGAATCGCTTCAGTTTTCTCGTGGTTTTACTATAGGCGGTAACCATTTAACCCGGACCCTGATGACAGAAATGGATATTGATCCTGAGTCAGCAGAAGAAGAGAAGCAACAGATCCCGGCGAATCAACCCCCGACACGCACATGGACAAGACGTTTTATCGCTGAATTGGAACGATCCATCACTGCAGCAGAACGCGAGACCACTACGGCTGAACCTGAGGTGATATCCGAAATACTGTTATGTGGGGGCGGTGCAAGAGTACCTGAATTAGCCGAAACGTGTCAAGACCATTTTCAGATACCGACACGCCTTTGGAACCCGCTAACTGCTGGTGTTTTAGATACGAGTAGCCTTTCAAATAATCCTGATAGTTACGGCGACACTTTCGCTGTACCGTTAGGGATC
>CAZURU010000066.1:9281-16224 GCA_964623585.1 uncultured bacterium | reverse complement strand
CCGCTTGATCGGACAGAACGCATAAAGAGCAGACATTCAAGCGGCTTGATATCGGTACCGGTAGAAATCATGTCAACACTTACGGCGATTCGTGGATCGAATTGTGTGCGAAATCGTCTGATCAAATCTTCAGGTCTATCACTTCTGTAGGTAATCTTTTGACAGAAATCATCACCTTTGGCAAATACCTCCCGAACAATCTGGACAATATCCTCGGCATGGGAGTCGTCTTTTGCAAAGATAAGCGTTTTGGGAACATAAGTCCTACTGGGAAACAGTTCTGTGAAAAGGACATCCTTGAAAGTCTGAATAATTGTGCGAATCTGGTCCTCGGCTACAACATCCCGGTCTAACTGATTTCCTGTATATGCTTCATCTTCTTCTAATTCCTCCCAGGTAAGTCTCCGAGTTTCTTTATCCCGTTTTGCAATATGACACCCCTTTAAAACTACGCTGCCGCTTTCCGTAATTTCGGTTTTAATCAGATAGACGTAATACCCAACATTTACATCATCTTCAATAGCCTGTTCGTGGCTGTATTCATAAACAAGATTCTGATTGAAAAAATTGATCGTTTGCGAGTATGGCGTTGCAGTGAGACCGAGAATGAAAGCGTCGAAATATTCCAGCACATGCCGCCATTTACCGTAGATAGAACGGTGACACTCATCAACGATGATGAGGTCAAATGTATCAATAGGAACGTTTGGGTTATAGGCAACTTCTTGCGATGGGGCATCTTCTGCTTCCTGTTCAAAATTGGAACTTTCCTCATCGTCCGATTCATAGTCGGGTTCACCTTTTAGCATTGAGTAAAGCCGTTGGATAGTCGTAATACAGACTTCACTTACTTCGTCAATAACGTTGCTGGTGAGGTGTTGAACAATGTAGAGTTCAGTAAATTTCCTGCCATCATCAGGGGTTGTGTAATTTTGAAATTCACGCAGTGCTTGTCTACCGAGATTGTTGCGGTCTACCAGAAAAAGAACCCGTTTAACGTTAGCAAATTTGATAAGTCGGTATACACTGCTGACAGCGACATAAGTCTTACCGCTGCCTGTTGCCATTTGAATTAAAGCACGGGGACGGGATGCGGCAAAAGATTTTTCAAGTTCGGTGATAGCCTCAAACTGGCAATTCCAGAGAACATCAGTTTCCAAGGGATGCTTAGGCAATTCATCCCTGAGATTTTCACGGAGTGTAGTGACTTCATTACCTTCATACCAGAGAGCATCAGGCGTATGAAATGCAAAGACCTGTCGGGAACGGGAATCAGGATCCCGAATATCCCTAAAATATGTCTCAACTCCTGTTGATGCGTAGGCAAACGGAAATCTGGGAAGACTTGGCAAGTCAACTGGCAAATTTGCTCTGTACCGTTCTGCCTGTTGAAGGGCTCCGCTGAGTGTTGTTCCCGCTGATTTGGCTTCTATAACGCCAACTGCACGGCCAAAGATAAAAAGAAGATAATCCGCTTTCTGATTATACTTCAACGGATATTCACGGACAGCAACGCCAAAAGAAGCATCTATTGCACGTTCAGCATAATTTTGAATTTGCCATCCAGACGCTTCCAACATGCTATCTATAGTCTGACGCGCTTCTGCTTCGGGTGTCATAATGAATATTAATTTGGTATGGACGGGTACAAAGACCCGTCCAACAATGTCAATACATCCTACACATTACACACATCATAGGCGTGCTGCATTGCATCAAACGCATCACCTTTTGGACTAAACTCGTGTCCGACATACAGATCATAGTCTGTATTTGCGATTGCCCGCATTACTGCAGGATAGTAGATCTCCTGTTCATCATCAAGGTCGCGACGACCAGGATTACCGGCTGTATGGAAGTGTCCGATATATTCAATGTAGTCCGTGATGTTACGGATGAGGTCACCCTCCATAATCTGCATGTGGTAGATGTCGTGAAGGAGCAGTGCCCTTGGGGAATCAACACCCTTACAAACTTCAACACCCCACACCGTCTTATCACACTGATAATCGGGATGATTCACTTTGCTGTTGAGCAGTTCAATACACAGGTTCACACCCTTTTCTTCGGCAGCTTTGGTAACCCGCGATAGACCGGCTATCGTATTATCACGACCTTCCTCATCGGACCTACCTTCCCGGTTCCCCGAAAAACAGATAAGACCGGGGATGTTGTTTTCGGCTGCGATGTCAATGTTTTTGAGCAATTCATCCTCAATTCTATCGTGGTTATCGGGATTGTTCAACCCTGATGGAAGCGATGAATGTCCAACAATGATGGCTACCCGCATCCCGTTATCTTCAACCACGGGCCAAAGATCAGCGGGTAACATCTCAACAGATTTGTAACCGATTTCAGCGGCTTTCTTAATCACATCTTCCGGCTCTCTGTCACGTCGGAAACCACCGAAACAGATGGATTGATTAATTGGCATAATTTTATCTCTCTTTTCGTAAAAAAGTTTATGTGGTTAGGCACGCAATGCGTGCCTACTATATTCTAAAGGTCAATAGCTTTGCCGGTTCTGAAAGATGTACTTGCAGCCAACATGATACGGAGTGTCTGCAATGCATCACTATAGGGGGACAGAATCTCAGAGTCATCTCCGCTTTTTACTGCATCAATGAAGACACGGTCTCTGTCTTTTCCACCAGCACCGGAAAGCGGTTCTGTTTCGCCTGCACGGTTCACGTTGTTAGGACCACCGACGGTAACAACCAATCCCCGTGTGAAGACTTCAAGGTGTACCCGTCCGAAACCTTGCATTGCACATGCCGAAACGATGTTAGCGACAGCACCGTTCTCAAACTCAATGTTCACCATGCTGATGTCGTCGACATCGTAGTTTTCTATATCGGTCATACTTCCGCTGTTTGCAACACCGTGTACGGTTTTACCATCACTGTCGACAAGAAAACGGCAAAGGTCGAAGATATGGGTTGTCTGTTCGACGTGCTGTCCGCCAGATTGTGCACGCACCCGCCACCAAGGTGTTCCGGGCATACCGCCAATCCAATAACCGAGTGCGCCAAGTATTTGGGGTTGTTCACCCAGCATTTTCTTGGCGTTCTGTGCATTACCACCATACCGCCAGTGATAACCGACACTTGTGATGGTCCCAGTTTCTTTAACGTAGTCATTGATGATAATAGCTGGCTCAAGTTCGCAATGTATCGGTTTTTCAATAAACATAGCGATGCCCTTTTCGCAAGCAAGCCGTTCCTGTTCACCGTGTGCGAACGGGGGTGTGCAAATATAGACTGCGTCTAATTCCTCTTTATCATACATCACGCGATAATCGGTGTAAGCGTTACCGCCATATTCTTCAGCGCGCCCCTTTGCACGATCTTCAGATATATCACACATCGCGCAAAATTCAACATCCTCAAAGTTATCTTTTAGGTTACGCATGTGCGCGCCTGCCATGCCACCTGTACCGATAAAACCGAGTTTAACTTTATCCATACTATCTCCTTATAAAAATAAATCAAAACGGACGTTCTAATAAGTAGTGTGCCGTAAATTTTTTATAGTTTAGCAAAAAGTAACCTTTATTGCAAGTAAATTGAAAATCTGTTATAATTAAAACTCAGTTTGATTAATCATTTCGGATGTGTTCATGCGCTCCATTTTCGTGTCCGAGGACGTGAGTTATAGCACGTACTTTCAGTTTGCACTACATTTTAAACTTGTATGTTAATCATGTTCATAATCTGTAAAGAGGAGTTGGTTGAATGAGATTTAAATTTGCATATAGTACCTTACGCTGGAAAGAACCTAATTTTGAAGAACTATTATCACAACTCAAGAGGGCAGGTTGGGATGGATGGGAAATGCGGCAGTCCTTAGATTGGACAGGCACACCGAGACGCATTCGACGGATGTGTGAAAACGTTGACATGCCTATCGCCGCAGTCACGGCACGTGGGTTACCGATTGACAAAAACTACGAACAGATGGAAATCAATAAACGCAGAATCGACTTTGCGGCAGAGGTCGGGGCGGATTGTTTTATGTTCATGGGAGCAGGAAAACCGAGTGACCGACAAATAGTTGATTCTGACCTCGCAAAACTGGCAGATGTTTCCGAAGAATGGGCTGATTACGCATCACGATACGCATTGGATGTCTGTTATCATATCCATACGAATACGACAGTGGATTCCATTGAGGATTGGGCGAAATATATGAGTCTACTTCGCAAGTGCAAACTCTGCATAGATGTTTCTCACTCAGCCCTTTGGGGATTTGACCCTATTGAATCCATACGCCGGTATAAAGATGTTCTCGTTTACGTCCACCTTCAGGATTATTCTGGCTACACTGGCGGAGATTGGAGCAATTATGAGGTGGATTGGGTTGATGTAGGTGGCGGAGATGAGATAGACTTCCCCGGTATTATGGCTACATTAGAAGAACTCAACTATGAACGTTGGATTACTGCATGTCCAGGTACGGTAGAAGACCGCACAGATGAAGAAAGGATGACAGTAAATCGGGAATATCTAAGGAACTTGGGATACTAAAGTTAGATATGGGGAGAGAGTAGTGAAAACGTTAACTGTATTTTTTATTATCGTAGGTTTTTTTTCCTATAATTCCTACACATTTGCGGTGTTAACCGTTGACGATTTAGAGAAAATCCGAGAGATTGTAGATAAATCCGAAGTGCGGGTAGAGAAAAGTTTCACAGAACAGATTACAGAAACAAAAGAACATCTCTCAGGGAACATGCAAACTATGGAGAAACACGTTATGGAGAACATGCAAACTATGGAGAAACACCTTACGGAACGCTTGGAATACCTCGGCACGCTCACAATAGCACTGATCGTAGCAATCGTTGGCTTTGTTAGTGTACCGATGGGATTAATTACATATCAGTATCTCAAATTCCGTACTCGACAAGATGATGAAATTAAAGCACTCCGCGAGAAAATCCAAGAACTTGAAACTAAAGTACTTGCAGAAAGTCGGAGTCAGATTATTCAATGAACGACATGAGACAATCTAATACGAATTAGGAGAAAAACGCATGAATGAATCGGCAGGGGAACTCCGCTCTATTCTCGCCACAGATTGTGGCAGTACAACGACAAAAGCGATTCTTATTGAAAAACGTGGTGATGAGTATCAACTCATCGTACGCGGTGAAGCACCAACCACTGTTGAAGCACCCGTTGAAGATGTAACCGCTGGTGTTATCAATGCGATAACAGAAGTTGAGGAACTCGCAGGACGCAAACTCCTTGACAACGGCGTTATCATCAAACCGCAGATTCAAACAAATGGGCAAAAAAATGGGCAAAAAAATGGTGAGGTAGAAGGCGTTGACATCTATATCTCAACAAGTAGTGCTGGGGGTGGACTGCAAATGATGGTTGCGGGTGTTGTCCGTAATATGACTGCGGAGAGCGCAGAACGCGCAGCACTCGGCGCAGGGGCAATTGTCATGGATGTTATCGCATCAAACGACAAACGGTTACCCCATGAGAGAATTGAACGGATTCGACAATTACGACCCGATATGTTCCTGCTGTCAGGCGGTATTGATGGGGGAACGACCTCACACGTCGTTGAATTAGCAGAGATTATTGCTGCTGCGCGCCCACAACCACGACTCGGTATCGCTTATGAATTGCCACTTATATATGCTGGAAACAGAGATGCTCGCGAATTGATAAGTGAACGTTTAGACAGTGTCATGGCTTTGGAAATAGTCGACAATCTCCGACCGGTTTTAGAACGTGAAGACTTAATGCCTACTCGACACAAAATACAACAGCAATTCCTTGAACACGTAATGGCACAAGCACCGGGTTACAAAACGCTTATTGACTGGACTGATGCTCCCATCATGCCAACACCGGGTGCTGTCGGAGAAATCATACAAACAGTAGCATCACAACAGGATATTGCGGTAGTCGGTGTTGATATTGGCGGTGCGACAACAGATGTTTTCTCAGTGTTCAAAAACAGAGATGATGAAGCGATTTTCAACCGAACCGTCAGTGCTAACCTCGGTATGAGTTACAGTGTCTCCAACGTTCTGGCGGAGGCGGGTATAGAAAACGTCTTACGATGGGTGCCTTTTGACATTGAAGTCGGTGACCTTAGAAATCGTGTCAAGAACAAGATGATTCGTCCCACTACAATTCCGCAAACGTTACAAGAATTGGTGCTTGAACAGGCTATTGCCCGCGAAGCACTCAGGTTAGCTTTTGAACAACACAAGCAGTTAGCGGTAGAATTGCGTGGTGTACAACAGCAACGAACCATATCAGAAGCATTCAGTCAAGCAGAAAGTGGACAGACACTTGTTAACATGCTCTCATTGGATATGTTAGTCGGTAGTGGTGGCGTATTATCACATGCTCCAAGACGTCAGCAGTCAATGCTCATGATGATAGATGCTTTTCAGCCAGAAGGGGTAACACATCTTGCAGTAGATAGTATCTTTATGATGCCGCAACTCGGTGTCCTCGCGCAAGTAAATGCTGAAGCCGCAACACAAGTCTTTGAACGAGATTGTCTGATACACCTCGGCACTTGTGTCGCACCGATCGGTAATGGTAAAGAGGGGGATACGTGTCTTACCGTAGAGATTCATTCTTCAGATAGACCTGTCATCCATGAAGAGATTCCTTTCGGTGCGTTAAGACTGTATCCGCTTGCGTTAGGTGAAAAAGCCTCTCTTAAGCTACATCCATCTCGCAGGTATGATCTCGGCGCTGGACACGGAACAACTGTAGAAAAGGAAGCAGTAGGTGGTGTCGTAGGACTTGTGATTGACACGCGTGGCAGACCTCTTGAAGTGCCAATTGATTCTGAGGAACGTGTTTCACAGTTGACTAAATGGCAGGCAGCATTAGACATTTATCCGTCGTGAATACAGGCACAATCTAACAGAATGTGCTACAAATACAGGCACAATCTAACAGAA
>CAZURU010000066.1:0-9181 GCA_964623585.1 uncultured bacterium | reverse complement strand
AATACAGGCACAATCTAACAGAATGTGCTACAAATACAGGCACAATCTAACAGAATGTGCTACAAATACAGGCACAATCTAACAGAATGTGCTACAAATACCAGCACAATCTAACAGAATGTGCTACACTTCAATTTATTGAGCTGAACTGTCTAATAGCGTAGCAAAGTCCCATACAAGTACTGAACCATCTCCGCTTGTTAGGAGTGTTTTTCCATCCTGACTAAATACTATTTCTTCTATCGCATGTGAAAAACCTTTAAGTGATTTGACTAACTTCCCAGTGACAGCATCCCAAATAGTTAAGGTGGCGTGAAAACTTCCAGCAAGCAGATAGTTCCCATCTGGACTAAATACACAGTTTAGATATATTCTATTTCTCCTAAGATTATATGTGTCTTTAAGTAGGTGTTTATGCTCACTTGTCATAACATTCCAAATCTTAATGTCTTGAGACCTACCAGTACTTGCAATGCTTTTCCCATCTGCGCTGAACGACAAACCTTGAAAATAAGATATTGACTCGTGGGCAATTGGTGCGAATAGCAGCTGTAGCGGGTCAACTTCCCATACCTGGATATTTTTGTCTGTCGCGACAACAAGCAACTGATCCACGGGACTAAAAAGCACATTTCCCATATTACCTGATGGTGTAGTTATACTGTTTTTGCGCTTGCCTGTTGCTGCATCCCACAAATGAATAGTCTCGTCTGAACTTGCACTTGCTATTGTTGAGCTGTCAGGACTATAGGATACGGAAGTAACGTAGTTTTTATGTCCTTTAAATGTCTTTTTGCGTTTCCATGTTGCTGCATCCCACAAATGCATCACCTTGTCTGAACTTGCACTTGTTATTGTTGAGCTGTCAGGACTATAGGATACGGAAGTAACGTAGTTTCTATGTCCTTTAAATGTCTTTTTGTGTTTCCCCGTGGCAACATCCCACAAATGGATGTATCCATTTAGATCTCCACTCACCAGAGTCAACCCATCCGGACTCAATGATATGCTGGTTGCAATATTAATATGGTCTTTTAGACTATAGATAAGTTTTCCAGTTCCAGCTTCCCAGAACCTGAGCATGCCTGATCTGTCAAAACTCATTAGCGTTTTTCCATCAGGGCTGAATATTACTTTATGTACTTCATCAGAATGCTTTTTCAAAGTTTTCTTACGTTGTCCTTTAGCGATATCCCACAATATAATGGCATGGTCTTTACTTGCACTTGCAAGCGTTTTTCCATCTGGACTAAAAGCGATACATGCTACTCTCTCTTTATGTCCTTTTAGTGTTATCTTATGCTTACCTGTTTCAATATCCCACAATTCAATAATATTTTCATTAGTTCCATAAGCAAGTGTTGTCCCATTAGAACTTAAGGCAACATTCTTTTTCTGGAAGAAATAGGCTGGTGGTGAATGAATTTTTATTTCTTTCAACAAATTGCCTTCCACAACATCCCATACATAGACAACAGTGTCTCTACAGGAGACCGCTATCCTACCATCCGAACTAAAAACGCCTTCAGCTATGCTGAAATTTTCGTGTTTAAACTGATGTGTACCTGTTGTCACATCCCAAAAGTAAATCGATCCAGGATTCTTACTGACCAAGGTCTGTTCATCCTTGATGAATACAATAAAATCAAAAAACAGATCTAAATACGGTGATAAATCATTGACGAATGTCATTTTGTGATTTAACGATTGCATGTCCCATATTTGGATAGCTTTACTTTCACCAATCGTTGCCAGTTTTTCACCATCGGAACTGAATGCCATCATCTTAACGGCGGGTTTATCTGTTGCTATGAGTGCTTTTACTTCATAAGTGTTAGCATCATAAAACCAAATCCCTGTAGGACTTGCAACGGCAAATTGTCTACCATCAGGAAGGTATGCAACATCATGAATTATCCCTTTACCTATTCGTGATTTTAAGCCTTTGGGCAAATTCGTCTGAGGTGTTTCAAACGCAAATGTATCTGAGTCATCGTTCTTTGTAACAATAGTTACTACCAATAAAATAGAAATGATGCAGATCACCAGAAAAACGGAAAGCAGTTTAACCCTCATTAAAAAACTCCAATCTATAGCGGATTTAATATATTTAGCTACTCATCTACCACTTTCGTTATCCTACGCATATCCCATAGGAGTACTGTGTCGTCAATACTATAACTTGCGAGAGTTTGCATATCAGCACTCAGTGAAAAACATCTAAGATAGTGTCCATGTCCTAACAAGAATTGTTTGAATTGTCCAGTGTTTACATTCCAAAAGTGGATAAAACGGTTTACACCATTAATAGCAAGGAGATTTCCATCGCGAGTAAACATCAATGTCTTCCAATAGTCGTCATCTTCAGGTGAAGTTCTACTGGTGGGTGCTGAGAGTGTCTTCAGCAGAATTGCTGTATCTATATCCCACAAACGTACACTCCTATCCCAGCCCGCACTTGCAAGGTGACGACCGTCAGGACTGAACATTAATCGACTGACTCTTCTAATATGTCCTTTGAAAGATTTTATCGCAATACCTTTTTCTACATCAAACAGGAAAATTTCACCGGTTTGACTGCCAGCTGCCAAAAAACTTCCATCCCGATTATACGAAAGACAGGAAACAGAAAATAGCTGCGCATCATGGAAAAGCACATGTTCCCAAGTTTCAGTATTCCACATAAGGATAAATCCATCATCACTTCCTGTTGCGAGAAACTTGCCATCCCGACTGAAAACCATGCTATTAACGAAACTATCATGACCATTTAATCTTTTTGTGAGTTTCCCGTTGTTGAGATCCCATAGCCGAATCGGACCGTTCATACTCCCACAAGCAATTGTATTTCCATCCGGACTGAAGGCAACACCTTCAAACACGAACGGTTGATTATAATGCATGTGGGCGTGATTGGGTAATCTCGTCATACTGTGTTCTATAAGCGTAAACTTCAGCTGTCCCGTATTAGTATCCCACACATGAATAGGAGATTTGTACCGCAACATTGCAACCAGTTTCCCATCTGGACTTAGTATAATTTCCCCTGAAAAAACAGGATGTAAAGTATCGTCAATTCTCTTTTTCTGTTTATGTGTTTGGGTGTCTCGAATTGAGAAACCGTATTGATCATCTGTTGTCGCGTAGGTTTTACCGTCCGGATTAAAGGTAATTTTTACCTTTTCTTCTTCATTATCGTCTTCCTTTAGAGGTTCTTCTGCGTTATTATCAGGTGCTTGCCATAATTCTATCGGTTCTTGTTCACCTATAGTAAGTTTCTGTCCATCAGGACTAATAGATACGTTAGTATCCAATTCATATATCTTACATTCTTCAGTATTAACATTCCATACCAGAAGAATTGATTGTAAAGAACTTTGCTCTGTCACTCCTACAAGGGTCTGTCCATCAACACTAAACGTTATCTTCTCAATATCGGGTCCCAAAGAACGGTGTGAATTATTCAATGGAATAGGAAGTAACTTAAGCTCATGATATGTTTCTGTATCATACAACCAAATTCCGTTGGTACTTGCAACTGCCAACAATTTCCCATCAGGAGAATACGAGAGGTCTTGGATTGTACCTATTCCCAGTCGTGCTTTTGCACTATCGGGTAGGTTCATCTGTGTATAGTTTTGTGCCAAACTGGAATGTAGATGTACCGATAAGAAAATGCAGAGCATCAGAACAGTGCGTAAATGGGTGAATTGAAACCTTTTGAGTTCCATACCGTATGTTCCTTTGTGTTTTTGAATTTTAGACGTCACACGTGGTGTGCCGTTTACATGATTAAATCCTAACCAAAAAATGAAAGAATTATCAGATTTTTCAAATTTTACTTGACAGACCTGATTCTATACGTTACATTTTTGAAAGGCGACACGCTATGAAATTACAAGAAATTCACAACCACCCCTTGCCACCGGAAACGTATCTTATGTCAAAACACCAACCTGATACCACACGCCTCATTAAATCTGACCCTTTGCTAAAACCTTATGCTTCCCAATTGTGTGAACGCATTGTGCATTATCAACGTTTCAAGACAGAAATTGAGAAAACCGGTGACGTATTAGGAGAGATTAGTCAAGGACATCTCTATTTCGGTTTCAACCGTGGTGAATGTGATGGTGAAAACGGTGTTTGGTACCGTGAATGGGCTCCAGGTGCAAAATCCCTTTCTCTCATCGGAGATTTTAACAATTGGGACAGGGACGCAAACCCGATGGTCGTTGATGAATGGGGAATCTGGCATCTGTTTTTGGCAGATGTAGATTATAAAGATAGACTCACACACGGTAGTCGGCTAAAAGTTCATGTCGTATCGGAAAATAGCGCACGTGATAGAATTCCCGCTTATGTAGAACGTGTTATTCAAGAAAGCGAAACGGCGTTTACTGGACAGTATTGGTACCCTCCGAATCCGTATCAATGGAAAAACAGCACACCATCCTTTGCCGTCTTAGAACACAACAGTGAGGGATTACGCATATACGAAGCACACATCGGCATGGCACAAGAACATGAGAAAGTCGGTACTTTCACCGAGTTTACAGAGAACATCTTGCCTCGAATCGTTGAATTGGGATACAACGCTGTGCAACTAATGGCAATCATGGAACACCCATATTATGCCAGTTTTGGATACCATGTGAGCAACTTCTTCGCTGTCTCAAGTCGTTTTGGAATCCCAGAGGAACTCAAGGAACTCGTTGATACCGCACACGGTATGGGAATATTGGTTATTATGGACCTTGTGCATAGCCATGCTGTCAAAAACATGAACGAAGGACTGAATCGCTTTGATGGAACAGACCATCAGTACTTTCACGCGGGTGAAAAGGGAGAACACGTCGCTTGGGACTCTCTCTGTTTCGACTATAGCAGATACGAAGTACAAAGGTTTCTTCTCAGTAATATCCGCTATTGGCTTGAGACCTATCGGTTTGACGGTTTCAGATTTGACGGTGTTACCAGTATGCTTTATAGTGATCACGGACTTGGACAGGAATTCTCGGGTTATGCCGACTATTTTGGGGATAAAGTTGAGTTAGATTCTATTGCGTATCTTATGTTAGCGAATGTGCTCGTGCATGCTGTCAACCCGAATGCGATCTCTATCGCGGAAGATATGAGCGGCATGCCGGGAATCGCACGTCCTGTTGCTGAAGGAGGACTCGGCTTTGACTTCCGTCTTGCCATGGGTATACCCGACTATTGGATCCGGTTGTTGAAGGAGAAAAAGGATGATGACTGGCATATCGGTGAGATTTACAGCATGTTGTGCAATCGCCGCAAAGATGAAAAACACATCGCTTACGTTGAAAGCCATGACCAAAGCATCGTAGGGGATAAAACGCTTGCCATGCAGCTTATGGATGCTGAACTTTACACAAATATGAGTGTCTTCACACCGAGTCTACGGATTGCCCGTGGTGTTGCGTTGCACAAACTCATTCGTCTCTTGACTTTTAGTTTAGGTGGAGAAGGGTATCTGAACTTCATGGGAAATGAGTTTGGTCACCCCGAATGGATTGACTTTCCGCGTGAGGGGAACAATAATTCGTATTGGTATGCACGCCGGCAGTGGCATCTTGTTGACGATGATACGCTCTACTATAGACATCTAAATGCCTTTGATACTGCAATGCAAAACCTTGATGCCAAGTATCATATCCTGACAGATACGGACATACAGTTGCTATTTATCCATGAAGATGCGAAGCAGATTGTCTATTCGCGTGGTGGACTCATCTTTGCTTTCAACTTCCATCCGACAACCTCAGTCACGGATTGGCGAATTCCTGTCCTCAAAAAGAGAGACTACAAACTTATTCTCAATACTGATGACGAAAAATTTGGTGGATACGGCGCGGTAGAAAGTGTCTATTATCCGTGGCAAGATGTTGAAACAGAAGGATATGCTCAGTCCATCCAACTATATCTCCCCGCCCGAAGTTCACAGGTGTTAGCACCCGCAATAAAAGCGGATTAGGAATAGATTCGGGTGTGTAGCGTTTTAGCTACGCTAAAAATGCCCAAGTTGTGTGCGTGCGTAGACCTTTCGTAACTGCAATTCACAATCAATTGAACTCAGCAGCACGACATCTGCAACATTGCAATACGCAGTGAGGACCCACTCAGAATTATGCCGAGAAAAGTGTTCAACCTTAATCTGATCCTGAGCAACGAGTAAGTATTCTTGTAATGATAGAAGTTGCTTATGAAATTCAAACTTTTCACGTCTATCGAAGTTCTCTGTGGATGGAGAAAGGACTTCTATAATAACTCTTGGGTTTAGGAGTGTGTCGTAAACATTATCCTCAAAACTCGGTTCTTCACAACTCACAACTACATCGGGATAGAAGTAGGCGTTTGTAGATAGGATTCTAACGCGCATATCACTGCTATGCACTTCACATTTCTTCCCTTTCAATTGTTCGCGGAGTTCTCCGAAAATATCACCTGTTATAAAACTATGTGTACGACTCGCCCCGGACATTGCAACAATATGTCCTTTACGGTATTCATGCTTTATATTTGCTTTTCGTTCAAAGGTAAGATATTCTTCAGGTGTGAGGTAGGTTTTCACTGCAGCGGATGCCATAATTGTTCTCCAAAGGTGTAACTGATATGTGATTTTTAAATGTCTGTATGAGGTGTCATATCTATGGTTTGAAAGAATTGGCTACAACACACACGCACAATCTAACAGAATGTACTACAAATACATGCATTTGCTGGACAGATACCTGCATTACAGAGCTCTTTTATCGGTTCAAGATTGGAAGATGCTGTGTCCGGTAGTCGCAATTCTCTAACCGAATCCCTAAGGATGGAGATTGATGATTTGAGAAAAATCGTAGTTATGAGTAATCCGACTATCAAGTCCGGCAAATTGGAATGTGTCTTAGCGACGAGGACAGCGGCTAAAAAGACACTTGTGTTTGCGATGATATCGTTCCGAGAACATAACCATGTGGATCGCATGTTTATATCATCCGATTTGTGTCTTGATAAGAAAAATAGACAACTGGCATTTGCAGCTAGAGCAAGGAGGCTCATATAGAACATATAGCTTGAAGCGGGAACACCGCCTACAAAGAACTTGTAACCGCTTTGCAGCAAGACACCGATGCCAAAGAGTGCCATGATGCTACCTTTGAGCAGTGCTGCACCCGCACGCCAATGACCGCTCTTACCGATCGCATAGAGACTGAACCCGTAAACAAGCGTATCGCTCAGCATATCAAGGGAATCGGCTTGCAATGCCACTGAACCTGCAAGGAGACCTACGATTAATTCTAAACCGAACATGACCCCGTTTATTGCTAAGACAATCCATAACGTTTTGGATTGTCTTTCCCGGAGCACCTCAAGTTCATCGGTTTTATCGTTGCAACAATTATCCATTCGTTCCTCAAGTGTTGTAAATTAGGACATTCGTGTTTAGTATGTCATCTCAAATTAATAGTAACACATTTGATAGGAGAATGCAATACTATTGCAATCCAATAGGTGTGTAACGCTTTTGTCGCTAAACATTCAATACCTTCACCAAATAGTATTTCCCGATTTATCTTCAGAAAATTCTAACAGTTGTGCTGCTTTTCGTTGTTTTATTCCTTCAACCTGCTGACCGGGTGATAGTCTTCAGCATACCAGAAGCGATACCGGTTGTAGAAGATATGTTTGCAGCGCGGAGAGTTTAACAACCACATGAAAGAACATAGATTTGTGCTAAAATTCTGAAATTATTTGGAAAAAAGCAACTTTTCTAAAAAATACTTGACAAAACCATGGAATCCGTCTATAATTAATAAAAATCATAAATTTCTGCAGACTTTTAGAAAAATGTTTGACATTCATAGAAATTTAAGGTATACTATCATGTAAGTGGTTCAAGTGGGAAATTCGGAATCATGGATTCTGTTTTCAAATTGGGGTTTTAACTAATGAGAAGTAGACAAATAGAATTGCTAATCAGAAATAAACGCACCAGATATTTATCATCTGATCAATATTTTTGCGCGCACAATACTTTTGAGGCAGATTTTAACTATTTGTTACGCCCCCCCCCCCCATTTCACATTCGTTAATATTGGAATTTCACAAGTTGTTATCGCAAGGTTTAAATCTGCGATATTTTTGCGCCTGCACGCTGGCTTTGCCTCGTCGCGGGCTTTTGTTGTTGCATTGGAGAATCTTCAATGCTTGTCAATTGGTATTTTCACAAAGCGTGGTATACTTGCCACGGGAACGGGAACAGAATAAAGAAACTTAATCGACACCCTTTTTACGAGTGGTGTCAAAACGATAGGAGTGGACACATGAAACGGAAATTGTATTTAGACATTGCGCTTCTCATAGTGATTCTTGGAGGTGTAAGTGCTTTCGTTTTTATGCAGCAGCACACACCTGCCACGGAGGCACAAACGCAGGAAGTTGTGGATGCACCTGCCGCGGGATGTTGTGGTGCTTCCACAGTTGAAGGTGAAACTTCGTCTGAAACTGCTGGCGGATGTTGTGGAACATCTAAATCCGATGCATCGCAAAGTGTTGATAACTCACAACAGGTGCAACCTTCGGAAACACCTAAAACAGCCGAAACTTCCATCCAAACACCCCAAAGCGAAGATGCAGACACTAGCGGGTGTGGATGTGGTAGTTAATAATTTGTCAATGTAAACTTTTTACTTGCGCTTTGAAATGAAGCGTGAAATTAATCTATTATGATGCCCAATGTGGCATAAAATAAAAGGAGAATTATAATGTTTTTGAAAAAAGTTTTGAATCAACCGAATCTGGTAGGCACTGTGCTGATAGCCTTGATGGTTTGTGGTGGTTTTGTTTATGCATTCGCTTTTGATGGTTTTAATGTGGAAACGGCCACAACTAGCGAAGTAGAGGCAGGGCTTGCAGCTGCTGGTGACAGTAGTAGCGATAGTTCGAGTTATACTTGTGATAACGATGCCTGTGGGGGTAATGGTAATCCCGCATACCAATATTCAGAATGTCCGGCGCGCCACGAGATAGACAATCCAAATATAGAACCTAAAAAAACTGACTGTACAGGTTGTTCTAGGGTAAGAGATTATTGCAAAACCGGTTGTAAGCATAAACATTAGGACTTACGCAAATTCCATTTTCAAAGTTGGTGATCTTAGTTGTTGACATA
>CAZURU010000065.1:0-16312 GCA_964623585.1 uncultured bacterium | reverse complement strand
TATTACCCTCAGGCCGGTAGGTTAGGAAACCGAACATACCTTCCTGGGAAATCAGTAAATTGTCGACTATGGGTATGTCAGAATAGGTGAAAATGCTTCCAACCTTCCAACCTTCCAACCTTCCAACCTTATATTGACTTTATCTGTTTTTCAATGTATAATATTTCAGACTGAGGAGGTATTTATGGAACACGTTAAAAACAGTGAGAATAAAACAGAGAAACACGAAAACAGCAAGAACACAACTGACACCAACTTTATCCGACAAGAGATTGAAGAAGATCTCAGAACAGACAGATTCGACGGTAGAGTACATACCCGTTTCCCACCAGAACCGAGCGGCTACCTTCATATCGGCCATGCAAAAGCCTTATGTATCAGTTTCGGTATCGCTGAAGACTATGCAGGCCTTTACAACCTTCGGTTCGATGATAGCAATCCCATCACAGAAGAGAGTGAATACGTCGAAGCAATAAAACGCGATGTGAAATGGTTAGGATTCGATTGGGAAGACAGGGAATTCTATGCATCCGACTATTTTGAAACACTATACGAATATGCTAAAAAACTGATCCGTAAAGAGAAGGCTTACGTCTGCGATCTGACACCAGAGGAAACAAGAACCTATCGTGGCACGCTAACAACTCCCGGTAAAAATAGTCCGTACCGAGATCGAACTGCTGAAGAAAACCTGAAGCTATTTCAAAGTATGCGGAACGGAGAATTTCCAGACGGTTCCCGAACGCTCAGAGCAAAAATCGATATGACCAGTCCGAACCTAAATATGCGGGATCCTGTCATGTACCGTGTGCTACGTGAACATCACTACAGACAAGGTGATAACTGGTGTATCTATCCAACTTACGATTTCACACACGGACAGTCCGACTCTATTGAAGGCATTACGCATTCACTATGTGATGTGCAGTTTGAGGACCATAGACCGCTATATGATTGGTTCTTGGAATCGTTAGAGATATACCAACCACGACAGATAGAATTTGCACGTCTGAACCTAACATATTCTGTCCTCGGTAAACGGAAACTCAAAGTCCTTGTTGAAGAAGGACATGTTGATGGCTGGGATGATCCAAGACTCCCTACGCTTGCTGGTTTACGTCGCCGTGGGTATACACCTGATGCTATACGTGATTTCTGCAACCGGATAGGCGTATCAAAAGCGGATAATCTTATTGAAATTGGTCAACTTGAATATTCTATTCGCAGCAATCTAAATCTCCATGCCCCGCGGGTCATGGCAGTCCTAAATCCCGTAAAGGTCGTTATTGATAACTACCCTGAAGCACAAGTTGAAATGCTTGAAGCTGACAATAATCCAGAGGATGAGAACGCAGGCACAAGAGAGATCCCATTCTCACGAGAAATCTATATTGAACGCGAAGATTTTATGGAAGACCCACCCCGAAAGTTCTATAGACTGGCGCCAGGACGAGAAGTCCGGCTAAAACATGCATACTATATCACATGCGAAAGTGTTATAAAGGATGAAAACACAGGGGAAATCGTTGAAATCCACTGCTCCTATGACCCAAAAACGCGCGGCGGTTGGGCAGATGATGGACGACGTGTTCAAGGCACACTACACTGGGTGTCAGCACAGCATGCAGTTGATGCGGAAGCGCGATTATACGATTCACTATTCACTGAAAGAGAACCTGAAAACGCACCTGATGGCGCAGATTGGATACAATTCATCAACCCCCAATCCTTAGAGGTCTTAAACACCTGTAAAGTTGAACCGAGCCTTGTCGATGCAGCTGCTGGCAGTAGATACCAGTTCCTTCGTATAGGGTATTTCTGTGTTGACCCAGATACAACATCAAAAAAATTGGTCTTTAACCGCACAGTACCCCTCCGGGATAGTTGGGCAAAGATACAGAAAGGACAGAAATGAACGAATCCCAAAAAACAGATGATCACGTAAGGGTTCGTATGGCACCATCGCCAACAGGTTTCTTGCATGTTGGTGGGGCGCGTACGGCTCTTTTTAATTGGTTGTTTGCAAAGCATCACAACGGCAAATTCATCCTAAGAATTGATGATACAGATGCAGCACGTTCCACTGACGCATCTATGCATGAGATTTTTGACTCACTGGAATGGTTGGGGATCAATTGGGACGAAAAGTATGTCCAATCGGAACGGAGAGAGATCTATGACAAGTACGTCTCACAATTACTCGATAGTGGTAATGCATACTACTGCTACTGCACGCCAGAAGAATTAGAAGAGATTCGCGCTGAATCTCGTAAAGCAAAATCCCCACGTTCTTATGATGGTAGGTGTAGAGAACTTTCATCAGATATGGTAGAACGGTATGTTTCTGAAGGAAGAAAACCCACTGTCCGCATAAAAATACCTGACAGGCAAATTCGTGTTGACGATATGATCCTCGGTTCACGAAACATTGATCCATTAACTTTGGAAGATGAAGTGATCGTCCGTTCCAACGGAATGCCGAACTACAATCTTACATCTATTGTTGACGATGCTGAGATGCAGATAACACACGTTATTCGGGGTACTGAACATCTGAACAATACACCGAAACAGATTGTGATTGCGAATGCACTCGGCTTCACCTTACCGCTTTTTGCTCATATTCCGTTAGTTCTTGATGACACAGGTAGAAAACTGAGCAAACGTCATCATGGTGACCTTGTCGCTGTCAACCGTTACCGTGAACAGGGGTATCTCCCTGAAGCGATGTTAAATTTCGTGGCACGCCTCGGTTGGTCTTACGATGATAAACAGGAGATCTTCTCGCTTGCAGAACTCGTAGAGAAATTTGACTTAGCGCGTGTCGGCAAGAGTGGTAGTGTGTTTGACATTAAAAAGTTGGAATGGCTCAACTCACACTACATCAACC
Source organism: uncultured bacterium (assembly GCA_964623585.1). GTDB lineage: Bacteria > Poribacteria > WGA-4E > WGA-4E > WGA-3G > MSPOR6. Next base: position 13,422 of record CAZURU010000065.1, on the reverse strand, counting down.
AGTTGGATGTGGCAGCACGGACAGATGCGGTAATCCCATTCTGGCAACAAGAAGGTTTATTGGATGCAACGGAAGAACGTGATTGGCTGGAGCGTATTGTAGAGGCAGTCGGAGAACGGCTCACAACATTCCAAGACATCATCCCACAGACTCGTTACTTCTTTACCGATGATTTTGAATATGATCCGAAAGCAGTCAAGAAATGGTGGGGGAGTTCGGATGAGAAGAAACAGAGAGCGCGTGAGATATTAACGAATCTCCAACAGATTTTGACTGACATCCCAACGTTTGACCTTGAAACCGTTGAATCTGCTGTATGGCAATATACGGATGAAAACGATATCAAACGTGTTGCTGCCATGCAGGCGATGCGAATTGCGTTGACAGGATTATCGTTTGGTCCAAGTCTTTTTGATATTGTCGTGCTGCTGGGGAAAAATGAAGTTTTAAAGCGGATTAAGAAGGCGACAGCTTACCTATAATCTTCAATTCAATGTCGCTGGACATAAGCTAATTTAATTTTCAAGGCAACAACATTTCATGGTATACTATATAGAAAGCAAACCGATTACGGTGGCAGTTCCTCGTAGCATAAACTTTAAGTTTGTACATCTACATAGATTTCGGATTAGGAGAAATCTTATGCTCCACGCACTTGAATTAGAAAATTTCAAAGCATTTGGGAAACGCTCACGAATCCCGTTTGCTCCGATAACACTGATCTTTGGTGAAAACAGTGCGGGCAAAAGTTCAATCTTGCATGCACTTTATCTGCTCAAGCAGACGCTGGAAAGACAGGATACTGAGGATTTACTGCTCACCCGAACACCAAATCACATTGTAGATCTCGGCAGTTTCCAAGAAATGCTTTTCGACCATGATCTGGAACGGACGCTTTCAATTCGTGTTGAAACTTCGTTAGATAGGAGATATCTGTCTCAACAATTATTGAGCGAAGACAAAATATCGATTGAATTCAGTTTCAAACGCCTCCCCGTTGACCAAGAAGTCCTTTTAGATCGAATTGGGATTTACGATGGAAAATCTGCTAAGTATATCGCTAAATTTGAGCCATTAGATCGAACTGAAATATCAAGGGATTTTCGAAGTCATCCGGGCTTTTTCCGTGATTCTCGTAGGATTCCAGTTTCAATTTCAAAATTAGGGGCGGTAAAGTGCATCTGGTTAACAAAAGAAACAGAACATTGGAAACAGGAGTTTGAGTGGTGTTTGAAGAATCAGGAGGATATCCTTAACCAACTCAAGGACAGATTAAATGCTCTGAAACATTCTAGTGAAGAACTTCGGGAAGATAATGATAGTCTTCCCGATGAGATTAATTCTTTAGAAGACCGTATTAAATTCTTCTCATCGGGTTTTGATTTGGAAACCTACATTTCCAGGCGGCACGGTGAAGAAATGGATACGGTTTTAGGGATACAGGGTTTCTTTCCGCTTGGAGTTATGTCACGTAAAGGAAATCAGATAACTGACTTGCACTTCCAGTTACATCGGCAATATGATAGGATGCTATTTGATGTCGCTCACCTTACTATAGTAGCGGGCCGGGCATTGGAACAAACATTGGAAGATCTTTTTCCAATAAGTCCTTTTCGGATTCCCCCAGAAAGATTGTATACTTTTAGAGGGACTACTCCTCAGAATGTCGGATATCAGGGAGATTTGCTTCCAGATTTGCTCTTCCGTCGTCCTGAGTTGGTGAAGGACGCGAACATATGGTTAAACCGACTCAATATGGACTACAAACTCAAAGTGGAAACGGTCGGAACCGCTTCAGGGGATCTTTTTGAGGTAAGACTCATAGATAAACGTCGGCAGGAATGGGAAAATGGAGAAAGCGTAAACGTAGCACTATCAGATGTCGGTTTCGGTATCAGTCAACTCCTCCCTTTTATCGTTCAAAGTTTGGTGTCAGAGAAACAGATTATTTCAATAGAACAACCTGAAGTTCATGTGCATCCAAGATTACAGGCGGATCTTGGGGACCTCTTAGCGGAAGCCATCAAAGAACCGCGCTGGAACCGATTCATTATTGAGACTCACAGTGAACACCTGATTTTACGATTGCAACGTTTAGTCTATAAAGGGAAGATCAAACCAGAGGATGTCTCGGTTATCTATGTCAGTCGTGGACCTGAAGGGGCTAAGGCAGAACGTTTACATCTTGATGAGGAAGGCGATTTTATTGACGAGTGGCCCAATGGGTTTTTCCTGGAACGTCTTCGGGAATTGAGATAACAGAAGGAGTAGTGTAGATGCTGGTGAGTGCAGTTGTTGAGCCTTCTGCGTTTGATGTGGCGTATTTTGACGAACTTTATACGATTCAGGCGGTAGATTTCTTAAAGGGTATCCAAAGAAATGGATTACTCATTGTTGATGCAGAAAATAGACTGCGGGATGCTCTGGTTGAACAAGTTATATCTCTTCCAATCAAGTATCAGCAGCGATTGCGGTTTTTGATTCAAGAGATCCTCCTAAAAAAGAAATCCAAGCGAGTTATTGCATGTTTTGTTTCCCTAAATGATATAGCATCGGTGCCCTTTTTGGATTTAGCATATCACCTGAAAACGGACACCAAAGCCGATGCTCTAATTGTTGGAAAGGAGAGTCTGGAAACGCTGCAATCTGACCGAAGGTTTAATGAGAGCATCATTCCATTATCAGAATACCGTGATAGTGCCTTTGAGGCATCTCGACAGCGATATGAAAATAAAATTGGACCAATAGACACATTACCGAAAACAGAGGTAGATAATCTTATCATCCGTTCAGTCCGTTTCACAAAATGGATAAGATTTTATGATCCACAAATCGGAAAAGGATACAATACAAGTCGTTTTCGTAAAGGCATTGAATATATTTTATCTCTTTGGAAAGATCGCGGTTTTTTTGCTACTCAACAGGGAATTGAAGGGGTAAAAATATATACTTGTGAAGCGGAGCATATTCGGGATGATGAAACAGAACATGCAAAAGAAAGCAAGTTAAAGCGGAATCAAGAAAATTACCGAAAAATCGTCCAAGAACTCATAGAACCTTTGAAAAAACAATTCCCTTGGTCGGTGCAGTTATTTGTACAGAGTGATCCTGATGATGACTTTCACGCGAGACATTTAGAGACACAACATGCAATAATCAACGTAGAGCGAGGTTTTGATATGTTCAAGAAGAACGGTGGTTTTAAACGGAATTTCTTTACTTTACATACGGCAGCAAGTTCCCACTTGAAAGAATGTCGTGATTTACGAGAATCAAATGTTAGTATCTCTGCATAGCAACAATGTAATAGCAGCATCTTGAGAATAGATTGCACACCAAGTTTGGGATGATTGGACGAATAGATTTATTTATCGTTGTTTGCCGAGAGGGTGAATCGATAACCCTTTCCACACCGACAGAATTAATGAGGGAATTCCAAATGAAAGAAAAAGCATTTGAAAATTTCACGGATCCTATCCTTGAAGAATGCTATCGTATGAAAGAAGAATTCAACCCCAGATTTGATTCTTTGGAAGAACTCACAGCACATTTGATAGAGGTTCAAGAAGAGTGTAGACAGAACGGCATTAAAGTTGTTTCGTATTATGTGCCACCATCGGAACGTAAGAGAGATTTAGCATCAACCGATGCGGAAACCTTAGATGAAATTTCTCGGCAATAGTCATCATTTTGACAAATTCGTTTAGACATTGTATACTATCCTACAATCTGTTCCTCCGATTACGGTGGCAGTTTCCTCGTAGCATAAACTTTTAGTTTGTGGATCTACATAAAGGTTTCGGATTAGGAGAAGCCTGATGCTTCACTCATTGAAATTAGAAAATTTTTAACGAATTTGAAAAGATTCACCGGAGATATAAATTGCAATCAATAAACACACTCTCCCAATCTGACCTAGAGAATGCTATCATCCATTCAACACAATTCGACAACTGGGTCGCGTCTATAGTTAACGAGGAAGTATTTGCCTCACGTGAAAGACTTATTACGCTTCTCGAAAAAAAGAGTTCCTATGAGGCATTAGCACGAGAGTTTCGAGAGTTTTTCAACGGTTACTACACACTTGCCTTAGAATTGGAAGAGCATGAAAAGTATGTTCTTAATATCATAAAAGGTACTGATGCTCTGGCATATCTGAAACACCGAGTTTCTGCTGTAGAAACGCAACGAAAGAGTTCACCTTTGGGGCGAGAAGCAAGACGAATGGGTATGTCCATACATAGTGACCCTGTGCCAAAGGTAAAGGTAGCAGCATTATCCCTTGATGGTTTCCAAACATTGCTACAGACATTGGTCAATTGTCGACTTTTTGTATCGCGAAATCGTCTCGTTAAATTAATGGAAACGGAAGGTCCTATCAAAATAATAGATATACTACGTATTGAATTCTACGAGTTTTTTGTCTGTTATTTGGAATTGGAACTGTTTCTTGAGGATTATGATTACGATCCTGACGAAGGTTTGGAATTGTGCCCAGAATTCATCGAATCCCTAAAGCGTGAAGACGAGTATATTAAGACTGGTGGAAGAATGTCTACGCTTGAGGAGGTCGCCAAACGTTTAGGGATCTAGTCAAATGTATGAATTGATATTGACTCGAAATGCTGAACGGGATTTACAACGTTTGGATGGCAGAATCCGAAGACGAATTCACGACAAGCTTGAATGGCTGCGTAGGTCTGGAAACACTCTCTTTTGGGCAATATTGTAGCGTCCACTTCCAGTTTATGCCCTCTTATGCACAATCTAACAGAAAATGCTACATTAGGTGGTAACATGGGTTATTTAGCACAACTCGTTACAATATGTATAGAAATTATACATATCATCTCTGATATGTATAAAACATTGCAAAAAATATACATATCAGGTATAATATGTATAGAAATTCGCAAAAACTATACATGTCAATAGACTTGGACGGCGGCAATGACGATAAAAACACAGTTTGATAGAGATACCCCGTGGAACAGCATGCCTTTACTGCCTCCCGCAGTAGAAGTTGAATCGCGCGATATACTTAAAGCATGTATCTCCGCTATGACCCAACTGGCATGGACAAATGCATTGGTAAAAACACTTCCAAACGAATCAGTCTTAGTTCATACACTCCCACTTCAAGAAGCACGTAGAAGTTCGGAAATAGAAAACATTGTAACGACTAATGATGAACTGTATCGTGCAATGACTTCTGATGATAACCAAGTTACACCCCATACTAAAGAGGTATTACGTTACCGAGAGGCTTTATGGGAAGGTATGTATGCTATGAAAGATCGTCAGATTATCAACATATCACTCTTTGAACAGATATGTACGCGTATCCGTGAAATCAAGACAGATGTGCGTAGGAATGAAGTGAAAATACAGAACACACTTACAAAGGAAATTATATACTCCCCTCCTTCAGGATACGACAATATCAGTAAGTTATTAACCAACTTGGAAAACTTCATCAATGATGACAATGGGTTACAACCGCTTGTCAAAATGGCAATCATGCATTACCAATTTGAAGCAATACATCCATTTGCGGATGGTAATGGACGAACAGGACGCATACTTAACATTCTCTATCTAATACATCAGGACCTTCTTGATCTGCCAATTCTCTATCTCAGCCGCTATTTTATTCAGAATCGTTCTGAGTACTACCGTTTTCTACGAGAAATTACAGAAGAAAGTAAGTGGGAACAGTGGATTCTTTACGTTTTAGCAGCAGTGGAACAGACATCACGAGAGACAGCAGACATGATTGAAGGAATCAATACGCTTATTGGGAACTTTGCAGAACAAGCACACGGAAAAACCAGAGCAGCTGCGCGCGAAGGTTTCGTAGATTTACTGTTCAAATGGCCCTATTGCAAGATCAACATTGTTGAAAAGGAATTAGAGTGTAGTCGCATTACAGCCACAAAATACCTAAACGAAATCGCAGAACTCGGTCTACTTGAGCGGCAGAAAATCGGACGCGAATATTACTATATCAATAGAAACCTTATGGAGTTGCTTTCAAATGTGTAGTGCTTTGTCAAGTGCTAATTGTAGGAATTGACAGTCTACTAATATGTATAAAAAATCGGAAAAAGTATACATATCGGGTATGACATGTATAAAAAGTATACATATTGTCTGCTATATGTATAAATATTACGAAAAAGTATACATATCCATGTCTTTATTTGGAATCTCTACACATTTTGGGTTGCTAACAGCCCCTTGTGAATGTTATAATTAAGAAACTGACACTCCCTAACAAATTACCAATATATGCATTTCGTTGGTACTCACATTCTGAAGAAGAACTTACATCTAAATTTGACATATGACTCATCGTGACATTTTAAATCAAATAAGACTCGCATTTCCACAACCTGTATCTGATACGATACATGACTCCTACTTTGTCCATTCTATTATGCGAGCATTAGACCAAGTAGACGCATTAAAAACACATCTGCCGTTCCTCGGTTCAATCATCCATGGCGATTTTGAAGCTGCAAAGCAGACACAACTACCCGATACCATGTCTTCGGTTGAGACGGTAACGAAGGAACTTGTCGGATACCTTGAAGGGATGACGATCTTCGGACATCCCCGCACACAACAGAACGTTGTCGCACCAACCACAATTCCGAGTCTAATAGGCGTACTCCTTGCTTCTCTACACAACCCTAATCTCGCTTGGGATGAATTTAGCCGACTGGTGGCATTAGCCGAAGTTGAAGTCTCCGCAATGACATCAAAACTGATCGGATACGACCCGCAGAAATCAAGCGGGGTGTTTACCTTTGGTGGAACAGGAACAACACTCTACGGCGTAAAAATAGGTTTAGAAAAAGCCTGCCCAGATACAATCACCGATGGCACACACGATAATGCACTCGTATTCGTGTCAGATACGGGACACTACTGCGCTGCTAATATAACGGGTTGGCTCGGAATAGGTACCAAAAACCTGATTACCATCCCATCGACTACAGAGAACGAAATAGACCTTGAAATATTAGAGACTGAGTTGCACAAGGCACTCACAGATGGTAAGAAGATCGCATGTATCATTGCTACATTAGGCACGACTGATGCTTTTGGCTTGGATAATCTATTAAAGATTACTGCCATGCGGAACTCGCTTGTAGAGGAATATAAGTTGGATTATCATCCACATATCCACGCGGATGCTGTTATCGGATGGGCTTGGTCGGTCTTTAATGACTATGATTTTGAGAAAAACCCGTTAGAGTTTAGACCCAGAACAGTACGCGCTTTAGCAGGGGCATGTCGACGTATTCAGCATTTACACCTTGCAGATTCAGTAGGAATTGACTTTCACAAAACAGGATTCGCCCCTTATATATCAAGCATCGTCCTTGTCAGAGATAAGGCTGACCTTGATCTATTGAAACGTCCACCTGAACAGATGCCGTATCTATATCACTTTGGACAATACCGCCCAGGGATGTATACGCTTGAGACTTCACGTGCGGGTACGGGTCCTCTTGCAGCACTTGCCAATCTCAGGTTGTTTGGTGTTGAAGGACTTCGTGCTATACTCGGTCACATCGTAGAGATGACACAACTTCTGCGCGAACATCTGGATGGGAGGGAAGGGACAACTGTTCTGAATAGAGGAAATTTCGGTACTGTGACACTTTTTCGGGTATACCCTGTTGGGGTGGATACCTTTGAAATACAACGCCAAGAATTCGAAGATGTTGCGTACAAAGATAGCTTAATTGCCAACAACACATATAACCAAGACATATTTCAATACGTCAATTCTGAAGCGATGGAAGGCAGAGGTGTTTTCATCTCTACAACCGATTGCTACCGACACACCTCTTATGGAGAACCGATCGTCGCCTTAAAGTCGTATATCCTATCACCGTTTGTCGATGAGGCAGATGTGAAAACAGTTGTAGAAAAGGTTTTAGAAGCAAGAGAAGCAATCGGAGAAAATGGAGCGAACTAACGCAAATTGAGGTGTAGAAGTGGAAGAATAGGGGAACTTTCCGAGCTTTTCCTATCCAATTAAATAAAAGTCATGTTTATTTTCATTGAAACTTGATAAGATTTCTTCCTTTGTGATACCAAATACGTTATTTTCCCAATATGCTTCAATATGTCGCTTAAAACTTATTGGTATAACTTGTCTTGGCACCTGTTTAAACACTTCGGTGTATCTTTCGATTATTCTGTAAAATACAACCCCTTCATCTGTATAGCATTCTTTATACATGAAAGGTACACCTTCAACAATCTCTAAAGGGTTTTCAGTATATTCATCAATTTCCCATAATCCCCCTACCACGCTACTATTTGGATCAGGTATAATATTAGCAAGGTAACCGAAATTATAGTATAGGAAGGAACGTCTATATCCTTTAAGCGTGAATTTACCGACTTTCTTGCATTCTGGGGACAGAGAGAGTAATGAGAAGGGTTTTAAGGCTTCTCCGTAGGCAAAGTATTTAATGATTTTACTTACTTCCTTGAATTTTCCGTAGGTCATCGTGGGTGTATGCATATTTTATCCCTCTCGAATTTAGATTTCCGCTGTGTGCTTAGCGAGTTAATTGATTGTGCTTCATGCTTCATTATACCACATTCATTCTTTATAATACATTTCATTTTTACAACTTTAAGTTGACATATACAATTTTCAGTGGTATAATAGCGAACGCTGTCCTTTGTTCTTCCTTTAAGGACATGAAAGAACCGTCAAACACCTTGTATGGAGCAGATGGGATTCGAACCCGTATTTTCTGAGAGTCAACCACAGTTGTGTTTCCATTACACTACTGCCCCATATTTGAGTGTTTGACGGTCTTTTAATTTTAGATGCGTATGTGCTGTTACATGGAGCGGTAAGAAGAATGGCCGTTTTGATGCAAGTACTTCTTGACGAATTCTAACTGCTAATGTTTCAACACCAACTTGTTCTGCTGTAGCGATCCCGTATTCCTCTATAAGGGGGAGAAGACTTTCAAAAATCGTCTCCATGTATCTGTATCCTGTCCAATTATCTGCTGCACCGATAGGTGAGTGGAGATGTATGTGCGGTGCTGGTAGACCTGCTTGGATAAAAGTACGGTATAACCCTATTCCCATGTCAAGATAGGCACCAGAATGTTCAAATACATCTAAAATCCATTGGATGAGTTGATTCATGAGGGGTGTATCAGGATGGCATAATGCGGGATAAAGTGTGTACTCAGGTTCTTGAAACGCAACAATTCCGTTGGGTTTTAGGTGTGAGATGAGTTTACCGAATGCCTCTTGCGGATCCGCCATATACATTAAAACGAACCGTCCAACAAGGGCATCAAATTTGTTGGGAAAAGTCAGTTCCCGGGCATCCGCTGCGATGAATTGGATGTTTTTTATGCCAGCCTCTGCGGCTCTCTGATGTGCAGTTTCAAGAATATTAGGATTGAGATCTACACCAACAACCTGTCCTGATGTACCGACAAGTTCTGCGAGCATGAATGCTACATCCCCGGCACCGCTACCAATTTCCAAAACGCGCATGCCTTCTGAAATGCCAGCGCGTTTACAAAAAAGTCGCGTTGATGGTCCATAGATTCTTGATTGTTCTATGAGACGTGTCGTTTCGTGGGAGGTGCGTCCTAAGGTATAGGTCGCGTCTCTATGATTTTCGGGTGTCCGCTCCACATCTGCCTTGGTCATGATTGCATTCGATTATTTCGGGAGTGTGACGTGTGCCGTGATATGTGGGGGTAACATCACAGGTCGCTTCGCTGCTGCGACTTCTTCCCAGATACGACTTGCAAGCGTATCAACATCTAATTCATCAGCGGTTGTAATTTTGTAAGCCTCAAGTAGCGGTAGGATACTTCGAAAACTGTTTTCAAGGTAGGCATATCCGTGCCAATCTTCTGGCCCTCCCATAGGTGCTTCAAAATGCAATGTAGGTTCTGGCAACCCCGCATCAATGAAGGTTTTATAGAGGTCCATCCCCATCTCAACGTGTGCACCAGATTGTTGAAAAACGGCCTGTCCCCACTCAATTAAATTGTTCATCAGAGGTGTTTCTGGATGAATAGCGGCAGTATAAGGTGAAAATTCTACCTCTTGGAAAGCCACGATCCCGCCGGGTTGTAGATGTGTTACCAGATGTTTTAGTGCGTCTGCGGGTTCACCCATATACATCAGGACGAGTCTACCGACGATTGCGTCAAAGTCTTTTGGTAGTTCAAGGGTTCTGGTGTCTCCTGCAATAAATTCTATGTTGTTAAATTGTGCTTCTGCTGCGCGTGCTTTTGCCGTTTCGAGGACATCAGGGTTGACATCTACGCCGATAACTGTGCCTTCATCGCCGACAAATTCTGCAAGTGTAAGTGCAACATCACCTGCGCCGCTGCCGACATCAAGCACTTTCATACCTTCCACAATTCCACTTCTGCGGAAGAATCGGCGTGTTACATCGTCATAGAGTTGTGATTGTTTGATCAGGCGTTCAGTTTCAGATTCACTTCGCCCCATTGTATATTCTGCGTCTCTGTTTTGTTTGCTCATGTCTGTTCCTAATAATGGTATAACTTGTTAGGAAACGTTGCGATACGTTTCCTAACAAGTGTAATGTGGTTGTTAGAAACTATAACCGATTTTGGCATACCAGAACCCGCCATCAAATCCGAAAGGACTAAATTGCCCGTATTTGTTGCCAATATCCGGTGGACTATAGTTATCACCCTTCGTTGCTGACGTGTCATCCGTATATGCAGGATTTTCATCGGGGTATTGATTTAGCACGTTGTTGCCACCCACTGTGATGGCTATGCCGCTATCAGCTGTATAGGTAAGTTCAAGGTCAACTGTAACCTTTCCAGTATAGGTTGCATTATCTTCAGAATCGTACCAATTGCTGAAGTAATTGAGCCGTCCAAGTGCACCGATCTTCTCATTGAGAGGTTGCAGAACTGTCAAACTTGCTCTGTGTTGAGGCAGGTTTTCTTCAAGTTCTTTGATACGATGGTCAACATTATCAACCAAACCTTTTAGTGTGAGAATTTCGGTCTCTTCAGGGGTTCTATCAGCAGCATTCTTATCGGCAATGGCTTCAATTCTGGCGTTGTCAGCTAAACCTTCTTCAGCTATACCGTGCTCTTCCAATTCCTCAATCCATTTTACCCGTTGGTCATTATTCGTAACAGTGGTTCTTGTATAGTTATACACACCACTTACGGTACCTGTCAGGGATGGAATTGGTGCCGTGATGACGATGTCAATACCTTGTGTTGTGGTATCAAAATCGTTGGTAAAGAAGCGGAATTCTTGCAGGTTCGCTGCACTGGTTACGCCTTCTTTAATGAGATCCTCTTTTTGCTGATCAGTTAATCCAAAATCTTGAGAGAGGGCAAGACGGTCTTTCATACGAATATCAAAGAAGTCAACAGTGAAGTCTACATCTACCATTTTAGCCGTGAAACCGCCTGTGAAGTTATTTGACTTTTCTGGATCAAGAGCGTTATCTTCCTTCCCTGTTACGACTGCAACAGCAGGGTTGGTAGAAGGAATAGTCCCGTTGTTGACCAGATCGTTCTTGAGGAAATTAAATTCAGTGGTAACGTTAAAAGCGTTCTGCTGACCAGGTGTTGGTGCCCGGAATCCACTGCTGTAACTACCCCGGAATTTCATATTTTCAGTGATTCCGTAATTGGTTGCAACTTTGAAATTGACTGTACTACCGAAATCCTCAAAGTCCTCACCGCGTACAGCAAGAGCAAGGAGCCAGTTATCAATCGGTCTGATTTCACTTTCAAGATAAGCAGCTACGTTGTAACGAGTCCAGACCCCTGCGGCGATAGGACTGAAACCTGAGAATCCGTTTGATGCAGCACTGAACCCTTGACTTGCCAAAGGTCCGATCTGATAAGATTCTCTCTGCCCTTCTACAATTTCAAAACCTTCGTTTCGGTATTCAAGACCGGATGCAAGGAATACCAATTCGTGTAACGGGTAAGTTACATCAAGGTTAAGGTTGTAGTCGGTCTGAATATAGTCGCCTGGATCAAAATCGGTTGGCGTATCAGGACCGAGGGAAGCATTGACAGTGTTGAAGATGAAGAAATCAGCATGGTTTCTACCGAAATATGCGCTGAGATCCCAAGAGAGAGGTTCTCCTAAAGATTCTTCAAACGCCTCACCTTTTACACCGATTAAAACTGAATTATCTTCCATAAATGCACCGAAACGGGGTGTAAATCCGCCTGGGAACATCTCTTGGAACGTAAATAAATTCGGATCATTTTTAACTGCAGTTAACATTTCTGCATTAGGGACGTGGTCAATTATTGGAATGTCGTCAGCAGAGGCATCAACACCTTCTTCTAACCCAGACAAGTTACCTACGAGTAGCGTTTTGCCACTATCACCACTAAATACTGCACTACGTGTATTTGGATTCCTGAAATAGAAGCCGCCTTCAACGCGTTTGCTTGCATAGTTTGCATGCCCGTAGAAATCGATTGCCTCTGAGAGGGTGCTGCCGTAGTTTGCGAAGAATTTCAGATCATCTTCAACGATTGGAAGTCCCCAAATTTGAGCTGGATTCCTGACACTTGTATTTCCAGCCATCTCTAATGCTTTTGCATCATTTCGTTGAACAGAACGGATCGTCGGGTCTGCTCCGCCGCGTTCAATACTCAGGTTAACCCATGTTTCTGGCGTTCCTAAACCGATGTTTCCAGCAATTGAGAACTGACGTCCATCTCCGTAATGATAGATACCGGGTTTAAATTCAAGACTTCCACCTTCAAAATCGTCTCTGAGTTGGAAGTTCATCACGCCAGCAATTGCGTCTGATCCGTATTGTGCGGATGCCCCGTCACGAAGTACTTCAACCTGTCTTAGAGCGATAGCTGGTATAGGTGAAAGATCAGGGCCTTGTGCACCATCGGATAATCCGTTACCGAGCCAATGTATAACTGCAGCACGATGGCGTCGTTTGTTGTTAACTAATACAAGTGTATGGTCAGGTGCTAATCCACGAAGGTTCGCAGGACGCACGACTGTGCCAGCATCACTGATTGGCTGCGTATTGACGTTGTATGATGGGACTAAAGTTCTTAACAGATTTGGCAGATCAGTACTACCCTGTTTCTGAAAGTCTTCATTTGATACGATATCAATTGGGACAGCGGATTCAAGCAAAGAACGAGGGGCTGACCGTGTACCAACAACGACCACTTCTTCAAGTTCAATAACATCTTCATCAGCTGCCATCTCGGCTTCCTCTGCTTCCTCTTCCTGAGCCACTGTTACAGGTATAGAAACCAGACAGATCGCTAATGCAAAGGATAACATCAGCAGCGTTGTTTTTAAAATGACTGTAATCTTCATAAAAATAGTCTCCTTAGGATTTTCGTAAAAACGTCT
>CAZURU010000064.1:8808-16454 GCA_964623585.1 uncultured bacterium | reverse complement strand
GTGCATCTACACGACCTACGCAAATGGTATATTATAAAGTAGAAATGGTATAATATTGTGAGGGTGTGTAAAGTTTTTGGCAGGGCATTGATTTTTTACCTATGTTCGGTTCTGTTTACATAGCACTCCGCTGGAGTGCGGACATTTACCTTATACCATTTCTATTAATTAACTTTTCATTACCGGCTGTTTAGAAATGAAACGGGGAACGGCACAATCTAACAGAATGTGCTACAGTAAAGCAACATTTTCAAGTAGAAATGGTATTACAAGAGAACCACAAAGAATTCGCAATGGATTTTGATAAAGAATGAAAATACTTACACAACCCTTTGTTTTTTTACATTGACTCACACCTCTAAAGATGATACAATATATTATTCATTTTTATATTCGGAGGAAAAAATATATATGTACAAAGGCATAATGTTATATGGAATTATAGTGATCATGGTGTTTGCTGTGAGTTTCACTTATGCTGTTGAGGAGAGTGACATCGTTGTTTACTACTCTTTTGATAGACTTGATGGGAAAACATTCGTAGATGAATCGGGTAATGGTATCGATGCGGAACTTTCTGGCAGCGGCAAATTAGTCGATGGTCAATTCGGTAAAGCAGTTCACTTAAATGGCGGGATCTTTCAAATGGTACCTGCTAACGATTTTATTGTACCGATCGGTGAAAATGGACAAATCACAATGGAAGCATGGTTCTACATAAATACACACAGTGGACATAGTGGGATCATCTCTATAGAAACAGTCGATGCAGGTTGTTGTGAGTTTCGTATTATGATAGATCCTAATTTTATTCCATTCTGGGATGCTGCACACCATGAGGATAGGAAGTTGCCTAATTTCACATTTAAGATCGATACGTGGTATCACTATGTATTAGTGGCTGATGGTAATGATGGAAAAATATATGTCAACGGTGAATTCATAGGGTCACAACCTGAAAACTTTAAGTTCCCAAAATTCAAAGAGGCTGCGATTTATATCGGTGCAGGTGAGACTCCAGATCGTCACAAGCTGGAAGATGGTATCATTGATGAAGTTGTGATCTATTCAAAAGCTTTGACTGAAGCAGAAGTTAAGGCTTCTATGGAATTAGGGGTAGAAGGCGTTCTCGCTGTGCAAGCTAAAAATAAATTAACGACAACTTGGGGTAATCTTAAGAGTGCTTTTTAACCGCGAAAGTGCGATAAGGATATCACACATACCGTGATGTCAGTCTCTTATTGTTTCAGAATTCAATACAATTTCATATTGGGGACATTAGTTGAATGAAGTTAGGGTTTTTGTCTAAGATTTTTGAAGGTGCTTTGAGTATAGAAAAGACATACAATCAATGTGACAAAGCATTGGGTGCATTGCGTGCATACAATGAGAAACACAAAAATGCTAATGTCCCTTATTCTGCCTCAGAAAAAGCTGAACTTAACAATATCGTCAATACGGCTATAGAAAGTGCTACGCGTTTAGTTGCGAAGGAAGGTGAACGGAATTGGCCTGGTGTTTTCCGAGAAATGCATAAGAACTTAGCAAACATCTATCTGGAACTTGAGGAATATGATAAAGTTCGTGCGTATTGTGAAGCACTACAGAACTATGGAGAGGTAGGAAAACTTGATGCTGAGGAAGTTATTCGTAACTTGAATGAACGAGAAAACGGAGAAACAACATCTGATTCTGCTCAAGTATAAGCATGTCTTTTCTGAATCCTGCTGCTCTTTACCTGATTGGCATAATGCCTATCGTGATTGCGCTGCATTTCCTTAAGTTACGCCGACAGAGTTATGTTGTCACAAGTATGTTGTTGTGGCGTGCCAATCCTGAAGACCACAAAGCAAATGTTCCCTTTCAACGTTTGCGAAATTGGTTACTCCCTTTATTACAGTGTCTATTCTTACTCTTACTTGTAATCAGTATTGCCCGTCCTGCTTTGCATATTCCGGGTATCATACACGGTAGAATTGTGTTCATCATTGACAATTCTCCGAGTATGTTGTCAAGGGAGATGGAACAGACACGTCTTGACATTGCTAAGCAGGAGGTACTGAAACGCATGATGCAGGTTTCTGCAAGTGGTGGTGTGATGATTATATCTACGAATCCACTTGGTTCACATATTCAACAGGTGTTTACCACTGATTTAGATAAGATCAAGAGGGCAGTTAAGAACATTAATGCATCACATGCACCGAGTGATTTATCCTCAGTTTTTGCACTTGTATTACAGCATATTGACTCCGTAAACGACCAAGTTTACTTTGTGAGTGACTCTTTTGAAAACCTGCCGTCAATACCTTTTCCAATCAAAATCATAGCCGTTGGAGAGTCTGCAGATAACATTGGTATTGTCCACTTGAACACGGAGAGGGTGGGGGACCAATTTCAGTTTCTTACGAGGATTAGAAATGGGACAAATGCTGATAGAGAAATCATGATGCAATTAGTGCTTGTTGGTGGGGGAACAATTGATGAAAAAACAGTCTCAATTCCTGCTGGTAAGGAAAAGCCTGTTCTGTTTTCTATCAACGCGAATAAATTAGAAGGGCATGCAATATCACTGCAACTTATTGATGCTAAAGACGACTTTGATTTAGACAATGCAGTATCGGTTATCCCAAAACCTAAAAGAGAATTTAGAATTTTACTTATCAGTGATAGAAAACAACCTTTTTTGATGGATCTTTTGCAGAGTTATGGTGAACATGTTCGCTTGCAGGTGATAACGGCAGATGAATTACAAGGTAGCGGCGATGCAGATGTGACAATAATTGATGGAGACTTGCTTTTAACAGATGGGACGACAAGACAATGGATGAATACCATTGACACACAAGGAATTATCTATATCAATTGGCAACAGGAATTATCTGATGAAGAAGATACGTTTGAGATAATTGACAAACCAGTGAGCGTTATTCGTGTCAACAAAACCCATCCGGTTATGCAGCAGGTGTCGCTTGAAGGGTTGCATTTAAAACAATCATTGAGAAGGGATATGCCGTATTGGGGTGAATCTCTGGTTGAAACTGAGCAAGGTGCGTTGATTTGGATCGGAACAACTCTGGGTAGACAATACCTGGTATTTGAGTTTGATGCGTTCAATCCTGAGGTATCAGAATTTCCGTTCACAATCCCTGGTGTTCCAATCTTTATCTATCAATGTCTATCCTGGTTTGAGTCTGAATCAGCTCCTATAAGGACAGTAGACCGCCTTCAGAATATTGCAGTAGATTCTTTCAAGACTGGTGATAGATTGATGATAGACATTCCGGTGCAAGAAGATACGATGATTGAGGTACAAAAACCGGATGGAGAGAGAATAGAACTTGAGAACAGTGTGTTCACAGAAACTGACATAATTGGAATTTACGCAGTATTTGTTGATGATGTTTTATATGAAAGGTTCTCAGTAAATCTACTAAATGAAGATGAATCCACTCTTAACACTTATGATGTAGCACGTGAGACCAACGAAATGGTCACCGATAGGACGTTCTTACAACCGCTCGTTCACGAAGTTTGGCAATGGGGAGTGTTATTCGGTTTCTGTTTGCTCCTCTGTGAGTGGTGGTTGTATCACAGACATTAAACCGTCAAAGATACGATCTACAAATGTCTTGATTGTCATTGCACCTACCATAGCTGTTACAATTTTACCCTTATAGAAGAGTATGTATGTCGGTGTTCCCCGCACATGATATTCTGCTGTCTTGTTAGGATATAGATTCACATCCAATTTTGCCACAACAAAAACGTCGCGATACGTTAATGTAATTTGAGACACAACTGGTCTCATCAATATACAGTAAATTCAGGAATCGGATTTGAATTCTACCAAAATAGGCATTTCTGCTTTTAAAACTATGTCGTCAAAAGTCTTATCCGTTAATGTGATTGGGATCCCAGAGTATTTACCAAAATGGCTGGCTGCTAAGGTAAGATCAAGGATATTGACAATACCATCACCGTTTATGTCTGCATTTGATGGTTGATCTTTAGTAGGTAATTCACCAAAATGTGATGCGATGTATGTGAGATCAAGGATATTAACTATTCCATCTTGATTGACGTCGGATAGAAGTAATTCATCAGAGTCAGTCTCTTGTGCAACTGCGAATGATAACAGAATGAAAGTAAGTAGAAAAGAAATTGTTGTTTGCATGAGTATCTCCTTACATAAGCAATAGATACGGGTTATTGATATATTGGGACACAGTCTGTAAAAAGTGAGCAGCGGGTGCACCGTCTACGATTCTGTGGTCAAAAGTTAGACTTAGTGTCATCATACTTCGTATCGTAATTTCGTCATTGTGGACTGCAGGTTTCTTAATAATCCGACCAACACCGAGAATAGCACATTCAGGGGGATTGATGATTGGCGTGAAAGTATCAACACCGAAATTGCCGAGATTTGTCAATGTGAAGGTAGCACCTTGAAGTTCACCAGGTGTAAGTCTATTGTTTCGTGCTTTTTCTGCTAAGGTTTTTACTTGTTCAGAAATGTTTGCTAAACCGATCTGATCAGCATTTTTAATAACAGGAACAACAAGACCGTTCTCTAATGCGACTGCTACGCCTATGTTGATATCAGTGATTATCTGAATTCCTTCATCTATCAATGTTGCGTTGAGACGCGGATGTTCCTGCAATGCTTTTGCAGTAATTTTTATAATTAGGTCTGTATAGGTTAGACTAATATCTCTTTTCTGAAGTTCATCATTAAAGAGTGTTCGAAGTTCCTCTAACCTTGTCGCGTCAACTTCGGTGTGAAGTGTAACACTTGCGTTTGTTTGCAGACTCATCGTCATGCGGTCAGCGATAATCTTTCTGATGCCGGTAAATTCAATGACGTGTGCATCAGAAGGTTCGGGTTGGAAAACAGATGTTGTAATTTCTTTGCTTACTTGAAGCACATCATCTCTGACAATTCTCCCGTCGGGTCCTGAGCCGTCAATAGTAGTCAAATCAAGTCCGAATTCCTTTGCTATTCTTCGTGCAAGTGGAGAGGCTTTAAGTCGGTTTGATATTGAGGTACTTGGACCTCTGGTTTCAATGTAGCGGTGTACATCGCTTTCAAGGATTCGTCCGCCGGGTCCAGAAGGTTTGACGTGGGTTAGGTCAATATTAAGTTTTTCAGCAAGCTGTTCTGCTGCAGGAGATACTTTTATACGTTCCGTCGTTATTGATGGGGTTTGAGATGCTGTTTTCTTAGGTGTCTGTTGCGCGGTTGTCGGTTCTGCAGACTTATCAGGTTTCGGTTGTTTGGAGACAGAATCTGCCTCCACTTCAACCCTTTCAATTTTCTCCCCTGGCGCAGCTATAATAGCCAATAATGCATTTATCGGAACATTACTTCCTTCTTCTGCACACAGTTGTGCCACGACACCATCAGCAGGCGACTCCTGTTCGTGGACAACTTTATCAGTCTCAATTTCCAATAGTGGTTGTCCTTCTGTTACGGTGTCTCCTTCACTGACCAGCCATTTTCCGATTTTTCCCTTCGTCATTGTCTGGTCCATCTGTAGCATTCTGAGTTCAACAGGCATAAGGTGTCTCCTATTCTCTCTTTGATATTCATTCTTTCCTCTGTTCTATCAACTGTATGAGCAATTCGACGTTTTCGTCTTTCTCAAGAATGAGTGCGATTTTGTGATATTGTTCTCCTTTGAAAAACGCTTGCACAAAAGGACTAAATGCGATTAACATTTGTGATCCTAAAAAGTTAAGCGGTTTCCCTGTTTCTAAGAATAGAATAGCGGGAGCGACAAGATTTCTACGGACAATCCAGTTTGCCAGTTTTTCCAGTAGTGCATGTTGTTCAGGTTCTGGAATTTCTTCAAGGATAACGGGTATTTCTTGGTTTGGATTGTCCATTGTAGAAACCTAAACTCACGTTCTTATCAGTTAAGATCCCCTAAAAGGTCGGCAATATGCTTAGGTTCACCATCAATCGTAGTTTCCATTGCAGCGATGACGAGAGCGAAACTTTTGATATTGTCTTCAATTCGCGTATCTGAAGGTTTGCCCCCTTCAAGCCAATTTAAAAACTCATCAAACAGATAAAGATGACCGTGATAGTGGATACCGGGAGCCTCATACACCTCTTTCTGACCACCAACGTGGTGGACAGTCATCTGATTTCCACCTGCGATTTCAACCGTACCTTGCTCAAATTCTGCCCTATAATATTCAGATCTCCAGCAATTGATAAGACCTGCTGCAGAACTGTTCCCTTCATAAGATGTGTGAACTCCGTTATCCATTCGCATCAAATAATTTCCGCTTGAATAGTGTTTAAAGCTTGACCATTCTGGATTCCATCCGAATCCGATCAGCGTTTCACAGTCACCACCTGAGAGGAATCGAAGCATATCCAAATGGTGCACAGAAGCTTCAAAAAGTAGTCCGAAATCCATTTCGTGCCGCCAGAGTTTTCCCCAAGACAGATGTTTACGGTAATCACAGGCGTATCTTCCGACAATGTGTTGTAAACGTCCTAATCTGTTCTCATCACGTATACGGATCAGTTCCTGTTTATTATCTGCGTAACGATAGTTCTGGATAATAGTGCATGGTAAACCTGTACTTTGTGCTGTTCGTAGCATTGCTTTTGCTGCGTCTAATGTATGTGCAATCGGTTTCTCACAGATAACGGGCATCCCGTTTTCCATCGCCGCAATTGCAGCGGGACTGTGGAATTGGGGTGGGGTGGCGATTCCACAAAAATCTGCCTTAACTGTTGTGCACGCTTCGTTAAAATCAGTGAATAGTTGTGAAGATCTAAGTCCCAATGCCTCCCCCTGTGATTTTAGGACATCTTCCTTTACATCTACCAAGCCAACAATTTCAATACGGTCGTTGAAATCACTTCTGAATTCTCGAATCCAACCGCCAGCTTTACCACTTCCACCAATCATCAAACATGTATGTTTTGCCAAATTATCTCCTTTTCGAATCCAAAATGTGTTCAACCTAATACCATTTCTAATTGACAAATTGTCAAAAATAAACTGTAGGTCGGGTAGAGGAACGCCATTAAAATATTAACTGGCGACACGTAAAGATTGTGTCTAACATGTCGGGTTTCGCTTCGCTCAACCCGACCTACGAAATAATGCTTCATAATCATATAGAAATGGTATTATTTGGTAGAAATCGTATAAGAAATCCTGGATTAGAGTGAAAGGTCACTCAGGTATTCCGCGATGTTTTTGGGCTCACCATCAACTGATGTTTCCATTGCAGCGATTACGAGTACGAAACTCTTGATGTTGTCTTCAATTCGCGTGTCTGACGGTTCTCCTCCATCTAACCAATTTAAAAATTCATCAAATAGATATGTGTGTGCATAATGGCTGATGGGGGGTGCTTCATATACCTCTGTTTCACGACCAACGCGATGGATTGTTATCTGGTTCCCGCCTCCAATTTCAACAGCACCTTCCTCAAACTCAGCGCGATAGTGTTCACCATTCCAGCAATTGACAATTCCTGCTGCGGAGCTGTTCCCTTCATAAGAGGTATGGACACCGTTATCCATCCGCATCAGATAATATCCACTTGAAAAGTGTTTGAAACTTGACCATTCAGGATTCCAACCGAATCCGACCAAGGTTTCACAGTCACCGCCA
>CAZURU010000064.1:0-8798 GCA_964623585.1 uncultured bacterium | reverse complement strand
AGAGCAGACTAAAATCCATATCATGTCGCCAGTCAACCCCCCAAGAAAGATAGCGGCGATAATCGCATGCATATCTTCCGACAATATGTTGCAGTCTTCCTAACCGTCCCTCCTCTCGGATACGGACTATTTCCTGCTTATTGTTTGCGTAGCGATAGTTCTGTATGATTGCACAGGGCAATCCTGTTTTCTGTGATGTGCGGACCATCGCTTTTGCTGCGTCTAATGTTTCTGCGATAGGTTTTTCGCAGATGACAGGCATGCCGTTTTCCATTGCAGCGACAGCAGCGAGACTATGAAATTTTGGGGGTGTTGCGACACCGCAGAAATCCGCTTTGACAGATGCACACGCTTCGTTGAAATCTGTGAATAGTTGTGAAGAACTCAAACCCAATGCTTCACCTTGATTTTTGAGTACTTCTGTTTTTACATCAGCTAATCCGATTATCTCAACGCGGTCGCTGAAATTGCTTCTGAAGTTGTGTATCCAACCGCCAGCCATACCGCTACCACCAATCATCAAACATGAGTGTTTTGACATAGTTCCTCCTTTTTGTATATGACGTGAATCTGAATTCGAAGTTGTCCGTATTTCAATATGGGTACTTATTGCTATAAAACATTAACACGATTACGGTTTATTTTCTCAAGCTTTCTCTCATGATTCTGCCCTGTAGGACATAATCATCTTTCCCATGTTGGACGCGTTCTCGTTCTTCTTCAGTGGCCTCTCTCCGGACTTTTGCGGGGACACCCATTGCGACAGTTCCGGCAGGTATTTCCTGTCCTTCGAGCACAAGCGTTCCTGCAGCAATTATTGCACGTTCTCCAACTTTGGAACCTGTCAGTAGAATCGCGCCCATTCCAATTAAAGCTTCGTTTTCAATAGTACAACTGTGAAGAATCGCGCCATGTCCAACAGTAACATCGTCTCCAATTAAGCAAGGCATTTCTTTGTCCATGTGTATTACTGTACCGTCCTGGATATTTGTACGAGACCCTATGAGGATGGGTTCCAGGTCACCACGCAACACTGTATTGAACCAGACGCTTGACTCGTCCCCAATCGTTACATCCCCGATTATCATTGCACCGGGGGCAACGAACACTGAGCTGTGTATTTTCGGTTTTATGTCTTCATAAGAGATTAACATTGGTACCTCCTTCAAAACTCCTTTACACTTGTGCAGCTAATAATTTACGAAGGTTTCTAACTCCCCATCTATAGCATATAAAGAAAACGATTGTGAGAAAAACAATCATCGGTATAAACACAATTAGTCCTATCGTATAAAAAACAATAATTGGTACAATGACGAATACAATATTCAGAAAGAATGTTAGCGTAAAGGTTATTACACGTAAGAAAGGATTCGGTTGATTTGTGAGTTCCGCCATCCATGGTAGTGTCCCAATCATTGTGTTTATTACGCTACCGACTGGTAGAGATATAAACGGTATGAGTAGTATTAACACCGAATTACTTGTCGGTATCTTTAACAGGAAAATAGAGATGATTAACCAGGTTTCAGCATAAATTATTGCACATAAGAGAGTGGTCATGAATTTACTCGTGAATACTAATCTGGGAGTAACAGGTGCTGATTTTAGCATCCACCATGTTTTTGCTTCATCACGGAGTCCATTGCAGCTGATGCCGAAGGTTATCAGTAGACTGTAAAGAATTACCTGAATTGTGAGTGTTTCAGCTGCATAATCATCTCCAATACCCTCAGAAAACAAAAAACCGATATGGACGACTAAAAATATTGTAAGCATTACAATAACTATAACACGTCCACTATGTTTAATAAAGATCAAAAGATCTTTTAGCATTAAGGATTGGACTTTTCCTCGTCCGAATGAGACGACTAATCCGTTTAGTTTTGGAGGTTTGACGTTGCTATCTGTCTTAAGTTGATTACGTTTTGTCTTTAATTGTTTTGTGTTTTCCCATCCGCGTTGGTAGATTGCGTTAGAAATGACGAATGTTAGCCCAATTGAGGACATACTAAGACCGATTAGATAAAGTATCCATTTTGACCTTGCCCAAAGTGTATAACCGTGTGTCCAGCTTAAGAGCAATTCTCCGATCCATTGATGCGGAAGCCATTTAGTAGGATTTCCACCATTGTCTGTAGATGCAAACTCAAGTAATATACGTTTTAGAGGGAATACATCTGTACCTGCAAAGAGTGTAAAAGATAGAAGAAAACCGACCAACACTCCAACGGTTGTAGCGATTATTTTTATGATTGTTAGAAGTCCGTGAGACAGAAAGAACCGGGTTATTATCATCGTACTGATGGACACATAACTCGCGATAATCACCAGTAGACAGGTTGAGACAGGCAATAACAAAACGTAAAACAGCCACGGTAATTTAAAAACTGTACCGTAAGCAATCCACGGTGGTCCCATAAAACAGAGCATTGTCATTAAACGTGCAGCTGAAATATGAATGAATTTATATCCGAAGATTGCTATTGGATGTATTGGTGCTGCGTGTAATATTAGTGTATCTGGATCCTCAAACAGTGTTTTTAAAGAACTTTCCATCAATTCTTTTGTGACTACTATAATAGCGAACACCATAAACCCGTTAATCACATTCGAGACAAGGTGCGCTGATATATCATTTATTTTCAGGTGTGAGAAGAGTGTCAGTCCTAACACGGACAATGCAACGATGAAAATGAGGTATCCTGCCCCCCTTAGGATACTTTTGCGCCAAGTTTCTTTGTTAAATCTGAAATTATTTAACCATGCATTGCAATCTGCTTTGATGAGTATCTTGATGATGTTTAACATACGGTGTTTATTCGGCACAAACTAAAAGCTTGTGGCAGAATACGCGTTTGGTATTCTGCATTAAAAGATAGACATCGTAATTAATGAAATGACGTTACAAATCTGCTGTCAGATCAAGAAAGATGTCCTCCAACGATTGTGAGAGTTCGGATGAATCATCATGAATCCTGGTTGTTTGCTCTCGTTTCTTCTGTTGTAATTCATTGAGTGTGCCGACTGCAATGAGCTTGCCTTTGCTAATTATGCCGACTCTGTCACAGATGCGTTCAGCAATTTCAAGAATATGTGTTGTCATAAAGACGGTGCAACCCTCATCACAGCGTTGCCGCAAGATTTCTCGGACGGTTCTTGCGCTTCTCGGGTCTAATCCGCTGGTAGGTTCGTCAAGGAAGAGTATCTTAGGATGATGGATCAGCAGTGAGATCAGTAATATTTTCTTTTGCATGCCGTAGGAATATCCCTTGATCTGATCATCGGCAGCATCACCAAGTTCCAACTGACTAAGAAGACTAACCATCTCGTTTTCGGCTTGTTGCGATGGAACTTCATATAGGTCTGCGATCATCCTAACGAATTGTCTTCCGGTTAATGCTTCATAGAGCTGCGGTGTATCTGGCATTAGTCCGAGTATTGATTTTGCTTCTATACTTTGTGTCTTTATGTCATATCCGCCAAGCTTAGCTGAACCGGAAGTTGGACTTAACAGGCCTGTTAACATATTGATCGTCGTAGTTTTTCCTGCTCCGTTTGGACCCAAAAACCCGAATATTTCACCTGCTCTTACACTTAAGACGAGTGAATCTACAGCACATAGTTTTCCAAAGTATTTTGTCAGATTAGAGGTCTCAATCATCCTTGTTTTACCATTTCTATTAATTAACTTTTCATTACCGGCTGTTTAGAAATGAAACGGGGAACGGCACAATCTAACAGAATGTGCTACAGTAAAGCAACATTTTCAAGTAGAAATGGTATTACTACCAAGGATTTCGTTTTTTAGTGCTGCAAGTGCTTCGTCCACGTTGAAATCTTTTTCATCTGTTTCTACTTTATCAGTTGTGTTATGATTTCGACCTTTCAACAGTTCAACTTCAGCTTCGGTGTTTTTCAAACGTATTTCTGCCTGTTTAAATGCATGAGAACCATCAGAATTATCAGAGTCTGCAAAAAGTTGATAGAATTCTGCCTGTAAATCGGCTTGTTTCTGTTTCTGTGTCAATGATTCCGCTCTTTCAGATGCCGCTTTGAATTGAAGGTGATATGAAATTAGTACTGCTTTAAGTTCAGACACAACAGTTTCCTGGCGGCGTATCTGTTTTTCCAATTCATTCACGCGTTCCTGTTGTTGGTGGAGTTTCTGTCTGGCTTCGTCTGCTTTTCTGCTATCGGCATTAGTGATTTCTGAGTCTACTATTTTTTGCCAATTCTCTTGTGTGATTATAGCATCATTGTATGCATGTTTCAGTATTTCTATTGATGCTATTGCATTACCAATTATTCCTTTTGCAATGCTAATCCGATACTTCATATCTTGAATTGTCATTTCAAGTGTTGACTTTCTTTCACTTTCCGATAGGATGAGTTTGTCTATACTCTCTTTTATCTGTTTAGATAGATGCTTCAGTTTTTTCATTTTCAATTCCTCCACAGATGTTGTTCTATTTCAACCTTAATTGATATTAATGTAGTTATTGTTAAGACGATCAAACTATGTAAAAATCCTACATTATCTTTGAGTCAGTTCGTCATTAGAAAGATAGAAAAACATCTCCTCATGATGTATTATACACTTCTTTTTATTGAAATGGCTAAACCTAATATAACATTTACGATAATGAATGTTTTTTATGGAAAAATTATATCAGAACCTGTATAATTTATCAACTGTAATGTCGTAAGATATAGAATATTTGTCTTGACTGTATAGTATTTTTCATGTAAGATTTTAAGTTGTATCAGCATATTAGAGCATGATTAAGAGCATGATTGGGGTTTTCACTAAATAGGAGTAACTATGTCTGTCTTACTTGGATTAGATGTTGGAGATGTTAGGATAGGTGTAGCGGTCAGCGATGTGCTTGGAAGCGGAGCACATCCGTTGTGTACACTGACGCGTACGAATCGGAAGCGTGACATTACAGCAATAGGAGATCTCGTATCCATACATAATGTAGATCGCATCATTGTTGGCTTACCTCTCTCACTTGATGGTACAGTGGGAGACCAAGCAGAACAGGTGCAGAAGTTTGGTAACAGATTAGCTAAAGCACTTGAGATACCAGTAGAATTTCGAGATGAAAGGTTTACGACAACAGAAGCAGAAGACATATTAGAACAGTTAAAAGTTGACCCTAAGAATAGAAAGAAGATAATAGACCAAGTTTCAGCAGTGATAATACTAAATGAGTATTTAAATAGTGAATCTGATAGTAACTAATGACGAAAGGATAAACTTAGTTAAGTTTTTTTGTGTTTCATTATGGTTGCTCAAGCAGCGTTTTTTGGAGGCAACCCATGTTTGTTCGTGCCATGTTTGTTCGTAATTTTGCAAGTATTTTGACACGAACACGATTTAGAAGGTACTGTTTATACACGCTTGGAAGTATTGCCGTTTTATGCTTGAGTGCGGTTTTGGTATTTGATTACTATATGTCCCCAACCGCAGCTTCTGAGGATTTGGTATCTATTACGATTGATCCTGGGAGTAATACAACAACAATAGCGAAACATCTTGTTTCCAGTGATTTAATCAGGAGTGCTCTGGTGTTTAAACTTGTCGTTCGGTACCGTGGTATTGGTACTAAACTAAGGGCGGGTAATTATCAACTCAGTCGTGATATGTCTTTAAACCAGATACTTGATGAAATCAAGAAGGGACAAATCACGTATCAGACTTTCACGGTACCAGAGGGTAAGACAGCTAAAGCTATCGCTAAACTATGGGAAACTTCTAAACTAGGCACTGCGGATTCATTTATTGAGGCTATGCAGACCCCTGAGTTATTACAGGAATATATCCCTGAAGGGATTTCGGTAGAAGGTTATCTTTTTCCGAGTACCTATAAATTTGCGGAGGGTAGTCCTGCAAAAACAGTAGTCAAGATGATGTTGTCAGAATCTGAGAAGCGATGGG
Source organism: uncultured bacterium (assembly GCA_964623585.1). Lineage (GTDB taxonomy): Bacteria > Poribacteria > WGA-4E > WGA-4E > WGA-3G > MSPOR6. Next base: position 2,854 of record CAZURU010000064.1, on the reverse strand, counting down.
ACGAGACATTAGTTGAAGAAGCAGAAACATTAGGATTTACACGACATCAGATAATTACATTGGCTTCAATTATAGAAAGAGAAGCAGCATCAAAGGAAGAGATACCGATTATATCAGGTGTGTTTCATAATAGACTTAAGGATAACTGGCGTCTGCAAGCAGACCCGACTGTTCTCTATGCATTGGGGGAACCGAAAAGGTTACTCACAAGAGCTGACTTAACCTATAAATCACCCTATAATACGTATCTCAATAAGGGGTTGCCGCCTGGTCCGATTGGTAATCCGGGAATGGCTTCTATTTTAGGTGCATTAAGACCAGAGGCGACTGAATTCTACTATTTCGTTGCAACAGATGAAGGGAAACACCATTTTTCTAAGACGCTTGCTGAACATAATAGAATGAGACGTGAAATAAAACGCAAAAGAGCCGCTACGCTTCCAAAATAGGGGCATACCTTATGCGATATAAAAATACACAATAAACATATATACGTAAACGGAGTCAAACCGATATATGGGAAATGACGATTTTCAACGAACACTGAAGTCTGATATTAAGTTTGCTGGTATAGGTCTGATGCTTGGAGAAACGGTTGAAATGACGCTAAAACCTGCTCCTGCTGATACCGGCATCGTCTTTGAGCGGATTGATGAACCAGGTAGTCCGGAGGTTAAAGTTTGTCCTGATAACTGTGCCGAGATATTGCCACGATGTACAAGTTTGCAGTCTGGTGGGACGACAATTAGTAGCATTGAACATCTGTTGTCAGCATTTGCAGGTCTTAGGATCGACAATGTCAGAATAGAGTTAAATGCCCAGGAACCACCGAGTCTTGATGGGAGTGCCCTCACTTATGTCACTGAAATTCAGAAAGTCGGTTTTAAAAAGCAAGCAGTTCTACGCAGATATATTGAAGTTGCAGAACCTTTCGCTGTTTCAGATGGTAACAAGCAGTTGGTTTTCCTTCCTTCCGATACATTTGAAGTCACATTCGCGTATGATCACCCGCAAACATCACCTCAGTTTGCTACTTGGGACATATCAGAAGAGAACTATATTAGTGAGATTGCTCCAGCTCGTAGTTTCTGTTTTGAATCTGAAATAGAAGCCCTTCAGTCGCTTGGGATTGGAAAGGGGGCGAGTTATGAGAATGTGTTGGTTGTTAAGGATGATGGAGAGACGAGTTCTGAATTTCGATTTCCAGATGAGTTTGTACGTCACAAGGCACTTGATCTAATCGGTGATCTTTACCTATCTGGTTACTTACCGAAAGCAAGGGTCCTATCAATGCGGAGCGGACATACTTTCCATGCACAGTTTGTTCGTGCGCTTGCAGAGAAAGGTTTTCTTGATTTCAGCGGTGTAAAAGATGTAGAAACGAAGGATCCTGTTGAGGCGAAGGATATTTATCGTGTTCTTCCCCATCGGCATCCGATGTGCTTGATTGATAGAGTTATTGATTATCAGAATGGTGAACGAGCGGTTGGCATTAAGAACCTAACATACAACGAACCGATCTTTGAAGGACATTTTCCTGCTCAACCTGTGATGCCGGGTGTGCTGCAAGTTGAGGCACTTGCACAATTAGGGGCATGGTTGTTATTACAAGAAATCGGTGAGGATGAACAACTTGGGTATTTCCGTTCTATTAGCAAAGCGACTTTTCGTAGGACAGTTATTCCGGGAGACCAACTCCGATTAGAGATAGAGATTATACAAAGAAGACGGAATTTAGCACGCATTAAAGGTGAGGCTTATGTAGATGATGCTCTTGCGACAGAGGCTGAATTGTCTATTGCCCTCGCCGATACTTAGAGTGAGTTATTTAGATAAGTTTACATTTATTCTGTAGGAGCGATCTCCGAATCGGGACGCAACCACTAATAGTCGGGAATCGGCCAGTTTTATATAGTTTGCCTCCTACAAATAAGATGTTAAGTAAATTGTAGAATTCAACATATATAGAGTCATTAATTTTATTGATACCATCAGAAAGTTGAGGCAACACTTGTGTCAGAGACAAATATTCATCCAACCGCAATAATTTCGCCTAAAGCTGACATTGCAGAAGGTGTCAGTATCGGTCCCTATTCTCTTGTTGAGGATCACGTTCAGATTGGTGCGAATACTGTTATCGGTCCGCATGTTCAGATTGATAAGTGGACAATAATAGGTGAAGATTGTCAGATCTTTTTCGGTGCTTCTATCGGCAACCCTTCAAAAGACCTAAAATATACCGGTGGACGGAGTTTTGTCCGTATTGGAAACGGCAATATATTACGTGAGTATGTCTCAATTTCCCGTTCAACTTTTGACGATGGGGAAACAATCATAGGTGATAACAACCTTTTGATGAATTGGGTGAATATTGCGCATGATTGTGTCCTTGGCAGCAGAATAATTATGGCAAATTTTGCAACCCTTGCTGGTCACGTAATAATTGAGGATGACGTTAGGCTTGGTGCTTATGCTGCGTTACACCAATTTGTGCGTGTTGGTAAGATGGCGATGGCGGGTGGTTGTTCAAAGATTGCACAAGACATTCCGCCGTTCATGCTTTCTGCGGGGCATCCAGCGCGGGTTCGGGATCTGAATCGTATCGGTATACGGACATCTCGCATTAATCCATTGTCAAGACTATCCCCTGAAACTTTTTCACTCCTGAAGAAAGCCTATCGTATTCTGTTCCGTTCTGGAATTCCCTTAAGGCATGCTGTGTTGCAAGTCAGAGAAGAGATACAAGGTAATGCAGACGTTGATTATCTTTGTGATTTTATTGAGTCATCCAAGCGTGGCATCGGTTTTAGTTTGCCGAATCGTGCTGTGAAGGGTGATGGGTGATCATGTTTCT
>CAZURU010000063.1:5085-17091 GCA_964623585.1 uncultured bacterium | reverse complement strand
CTACCCGACCTACAACGAACATTGCATTGAATTATCAAACTCACGTTATGTAAGTAATGGTGTTCCATGTGTGTTAGTATTCGTAGGCAAACTCTACAAGTTCATTCATATATTACTAACAGATTATCAAGTTAGAGAATCGAGAAATACGCTACTTATGTTCTGTTTTGAAAAGGAGTCTTAACATGGTGGAAGTAAACATAGAATTCCTCACCGTAGATCAAGCTGCACGCGCACCTCTTGTTATCCTGAAGGAGAAAGAAGGCGAATCAAAGCGGATCTTGCTAATATGGATTGGTGAGGCAGAAGCCTGGGCAATAGAGTTCTGTCTAAAAAACGTACCCATACCACGTCCAATGACACACGACCTGCTAAAAGCTGTCATTGACACTATCTCAGGAGAAGTAAAATCTATATGCATCAATGCAGTAGAAGAGTCAACCTTCCATGCAAAGGTCAAACTTGTGGCAAATGGTGAAACGCATGAAATAGATTCCCGTCCAAGCGATGCACTTGCTCTTGCACTCCGCTGTGAAGTACCCATCTATGTTGAAGAAAACGTGTTAGAAGAAAACGGATTCCTTGAAGCTGAAGTGACACCAGAAAAAACCACACCACCCGACGCAAAAGATGTCTTAGAAAACCTCGACGAAGAATTTGTAAAACATTATACCGTTTAGGTAGAGATTGGTAAATCCAGTAATTGACAGTGCAGAAACGCAATGAATACTCCTCGGATATGATATTTGATCAATGTGGGAATACTTCGCACCATGCAATACACTTTTAGTGATACATGTAGAGTGATACAAGGTTGTTGTTCAACTGTCTTGCATGTCGATAACATAACAAAGACAATAGACCTTTCCTTTCTTGACCCGCCCTTCAATCAAGCGAAAACATATAATGCCTGGGACGATAATCTACCAGCCAACACATATTGGAAGTGGATGCAGGAAATCTGTGAAAGTGTATTCTCGCTTACTTCTGACGGGGGAGCAATCTATTTCATGCAACGCGAGAAAAATAGCGAGTTTGTCTTGCGGTGTCTACGAAATAGTGGTTGGACTTTTCAAAATCTGATTATCTGGAAAAAGAAGACCTCTGCTGTTCCAGGAATGAAACGCTATGGAAAACATTATCAGATAATTGCTTTTGCAACAAAGGGTAAAACACCGCGCGTCTTCAATCGGCTACGTATTGATCCTCCTTTACCATCAGGTTATAAGCACAACCGTGAAAACGGGATGTATGTTACCGATGTTTGGGATGATATACGCGAGTTGACATCAGGCTATTTTGCAGGTGATGAAGCGTTACGAGACGATGAAGGAAACCGTCTACACAAACAACAATCCCCTATTCAACTCCTCCTAAGAATTATCCTTTCCTCAACAAAACCGGGTGATGTTGTCCTTGATCCGTTTGCAGGTTCAGGTACTACTTTGGTTGCCTCTGAACAATTAGATAGAGAGTCTATAGGTATTGAACTTGATGAATTCAATGTAAACCTGATTCGAGGCAGACTATCTGAAAAGAGAAAATCTGACGATGTTTCCCGCTTTTATGCGGATTACACTTATACTCAAAACTTGGATGTGATCTTGGGAGAAATGACAGGTTAGTATAGTGTAAATTGTTCAAAATTGTTAGGATACGGTTAGATTTTCTTGAACCTACGACAAATGTAAATGTTAGGTTAGAAGCATCTGTAAGTCATAAGATTCTTGCAAATGGTCCACATCAAAGCATAATGATATAACATATTAACAATATGGGAAATATATATGGACTACATACAATTAAATCTTAATTTTAATACACCTGATAGTAAATCAATAAGAATTCCTACTGAAATTGATGAGTTGTGGACTGCAAAACAACGCGCCTGTCATGCAATTCATGAAATATCATATCGCGCCTGTTACAAGCCACAATTACCCGCATACTTTATTCAAAAATACTGTAAATCACAATCGGTGGTTTATGACCCTTTTATGGGACGCGGTACTACACTAATTGAAGCACAACTGCATGGACACACTGCCATCGGCAATGATATTAATCCACTATCTAAAATACTCACATCTCCTCGTCTAAATCCACCTACTCTAATAGACATTAAAGAACGATTATCAACAATTGAACTGCCAGATGATGCCAAGATTGATCCAGACCTGTTAGTCTTTTTCCATAAGGACACTCTCAAAGAGATTTACGGGTGGCGCACCTATTTCCATAGAGAACAATTTGATTCTGTCGATGCATGGTTGCAGATGGTGGCTTGTAGTCGTCTCACAGGGCATTCATCAGGATTTTTCTCTGTTTTCACGCTACCACCGAATCTCGCCACCTCAGTTGCTTCCCAACGAAAAATCAACGAAAAACGAAATCAGAAACCGGAATATCGAGATACAAAAGCCTTGATCTACAAGAAGTCTAAGCAACTCTTACGTCACCAACTACCAAACCGTTTTTGGAGAGACGATGCAGTGCTACTTACCCAGTCTGCAGACCATACACCTGAGATTTCAGATGAATCGGTTGATCTGGTTGTTACCTCACCACCATTTCTCGACATCGTAGACTATGAACAGGACAACTGGCTGCGGATGTGGTTCTGTGATATTGAAATTGAACCGGGAAAAATCTGGCAGATAAAATCGCTTAAGGATTGGATAACGCGGATGACAGACGTATTTGTTGAGTTAAAACGAATACTAAAATCCACTGGGAGAATTGCATTTGAAGTAGGTGAGATACATAAAGGAACTGTCAATTTAGAAGAATCCGTAGCAGCAGCTGCGCTTGAAGCAGGCTTAATGCCAGAAGAATTGGTAATTAACGAACAGAAATTCACAAAGACCGCGAATTGTTGGGGTGTTGATAACAACAAAAAGGGCACAAACAGTAATCGCATTGTAATCTTGAAAAAGAACTGATTATGGCTTTCTGATTATGCAATATACATTCAATTAAATGAAAGAGGAGTAGACAGTTAATCTACTCCTCTTTTTTCTGGTGGGAAAACTTACTGAAACTCGTAAATCAGAGAAACATTCACAGTAATAGTAAGTTCACCAGGGATAATGGGAGTTGACGTTTTTGAGGCACCATCATCTGCTGCTGATTCCGCAAGATCATACGGAACAGGCGGATTTACAAAGTATGTATTCTCTGTGATGGTCATAGGTTTGCCAAGTGTTACACCAGAAGCTTCGGCTAAGGTCCGTGCCTTCGCTTCGGCATCTTTCACCGCCAAACTACGCGCCTGAGCCTGTAAAGGTTTGGGATCATCAATTGAAAATTGGATTGAATTTACGGTAACATAATCTCCGCCAGCTTCGGCAGCATCATCAATCACATCACTTAATGTAACCAAGTCTCGTACTGTTGCACTAACAGTATTATTCACACTATAACCGATAAGTACGCGTCCCTCTTCAGTCCAGTCATATTGAGGATAGATACTGAAATTCTGAGTTTTAATATCCGCGTCGTCTATAGTGTTAGCTTTCAAAGTCTCTATTAGATCGGACATCGCCTTTGCAGCAACTTCGCGTGCTTCGGTAACTGTATCCTTCTGAACACTCACACCAATATTGAGGGTTGCAATATCAGGATCCCCCGTGACGGAACCACTTCCGCTAACATGGATGGTTCTTGCAGGCGGCGTCAATAATTGTGTAGCAACATTTGAGTCACAGGCAATAAGGGTCGTAACCAATGCAATACTTATAAATATAAAAAACAGTTTATATAACTTCATCATCGCTCCTATAGTTTAATCTGGTGGGTGCATGTCCTCCATCTCAGGAGGCGGCGTTTTCTCTGTCAACACATCAGACTTTTTTATTAATCTATCAACACTGGATTTGGATAACATAAAGATTGTGTCTCTATCATCTCGTTTGACGTACAGATTTCCACCCTCATTTTCCTCTTTTCCAATAAGTAGTGTAGCGGATGTTCCGTCATTTAAACTTGCTGAAATAGATGAAGTTGGTGTATCTAATCCGTATTCTGTGAGTTCTTTTACTTCTGCGAAATCATCTGTCTTTAGATCACTGTAAAAAGCGAGTAAGTTCTCCACTTCTGTCTGGTTTGCCGCAGCAGTAATCGGTTGTAGCAGATGCCACTTATTCTCTGCATCTAAACGAAGTTCAATAGTCTCTTCAGGGGAAACTATATCAATTCTTGTGACATGACTTTTCTCGAATTTGAAGATTGTTCTATCTTTCCAAGTACGTTCACCTTTGTCAAAAATGCTCTGTAAATAACCTTTTCCAACATAGACATCGTTGGAATCCGCGACACGCACATAACTGTTAAGAATACCAGGTGTGTTCTTACCAACAAATAGGTGGGCGAGGGTTTTATTCTCTGCATCTAATAACTTCGCTTCAACACCGCTGCTATCAACTTGGAAATCAGCCTGGTTTTTTGGATTGTTGGATTCGTGTCTGGAATCGTCAAATTCAGCTACTTTTTCCAACAGGTCTTTCACACTTTCACTGTCTGCTGGATAATTCTCCATAGAAGCAACAACCCATTGATCATTCTGTTTAGCGAGGATTGTTGTCTGACCTTTAGCAATTATCTCAATTTTTGAAACCAGTTCTATGTTATAGTCAGGAAATAGAGGCTTTGCTTCTTCAGCTCTTTTTGCTTCCTCGTCTTTGCCAAAAGGATTCTCAAAAATAAGCACAAGTAGCGATAGTAGAACAAAAACTCCACCTAATATCTTAATTTGTTTATTTTGCATAGTTTCATCCAAAAGTAACTATAAGAGTCTATGCTTAGTCAAGTGTCTTTTGATGGCATAAAATAGTCGGGAATCGGAATTCCCTCCTACAATACAAAAGATTCTGTAGGAGCGATCTCCGAATCGTGACCTACAAAAACATGTTGACTAAGCACTATAATGTACGGAGAATATCGGAACCGTAGGCTGCAACCAAACGTTTTACTCTCCTCCTTAGTAAATACCTTATGAGTCCAATAAGAACCACTAAAAGTGGTATACCGATCATGCAGAAGTACTTTATGAAGTTCTTTTCAATTCCTGATACATCTCTTAGAGGCCTGTCGGTAATTGTATAGGACCGTATTCCGATCAGGGTCTCACCGAGTGTTAGCCAATCAAGACTATTCAATAGAAAGTCCACACTGTTACGGTTTATCTGTGTCAAGAATTGTGAAGTGCCAACAACGATAATCTGTGTCTCAGCACCATCTGAAATTGTCGATCTTTCTTCAGTGTTATCTTCTTGTGTTGATGTATCTTCAGTTTTGTCCCCATCCGCTACCGCTGATTCTATAAGTGGGATCTCTTTACCTGCATAAAAACTCTTGAACTTACCCTCTAAAGCAGCAGCCACTGTATACACCTGTGTGTCTATATTTGGAATCGGAGTACCGGGCATTAAACTGTGAAATCCTTGTGAACTCTGTCCGAATTCCGAGGTCTTGGCCAACGCAGTACCTATTACACCCTCTTTTGTAAGCACCTCTAACGAACTCGTCCAAGGTAAGGTTAATGCCTCAAGTTGGCTCGTGACAGCGTTTTCGTTTGAGAAGTTATTCCTATTAATCTTTACAAAATACGGATAGGGTTGTACGACCCTTACGAATCCTTGTTGAACTTGGACGCTATCATGAAATCTCAGATCAGCCACGATGTTATTTCCGAGTTTCACTCCATAATGTTCAAGTAGATCGTTTAATCCGGTACTCAGTGGCGTTGCTTGCAATGTTTGCGGTTGCAAAGTAACAGGATCAATCAAGAATATGGCTCTTCCGCCACGCATAATAAACTGGTCAATTTCGTATTTCTCTCGTTCCGATAACGCCTGTTTAGGTCCAGCAACGACTAAAGTCGTGACAGAAGTGTCAACGGGTTCCCCTGCCTTAAGGTCAACACTACTTAAGTTGTATTGGCCTTTTCCGCTTATATCTAACAATTCACGAAGATATTGTAATTCCTGTGTCGGTGCGTTGATGTCAAATTCCTGATGTCCTGTTAGAAAACCGATTGTCTTTGCTTCTTTAGTAGTCACCTTAAGGATCGTGGAGGTGAGCTCATATTCTAAATTTGATGCTGAACGGACATCAGGTAAAACCTCCTCTTTCCCGCTATACCCAATAGAGAGTGCCCTATATACGTTAGCTATGACCACTTTGTCCCTCTGTAATACATTCATCTGCATTTCAGGGATACCTTTGAATCGAAGCTCCTGTTTCTGTGTTTCGTCAAATTCACCAGGATCAATAAACTTAATCTTTAACTTCTGAGAAAATGCATCATATTCATCAAGAACATCTCTGACATCCCTACGAATTCGATTGGCTTCAGCCGGTTCCGTTGAAAAATATGCAGTGATTGTAACAATATCATCAAGATTCTTTATCACATCCTTCGTTGCTTTCGATACAGTATACCTTTTGTCTTCAGTGAGATCAAAACGTAAAAAACGACGTGAAGATAGATAATTCACAAGTACCAATATACCGATGATCAATGCTATTACAACAACTGTATTGCTACCATATCTGATTCGTTTATCAGCCAAAACAGATTACCTCCAGATTCTTAACGCCATTTTCGACTCTCAACCGAGAGTGTACTCAAGTATAAGAAAAACCCGATGATTGTCAGGTAGTAGATAATATCCCGCGAATCAATCACACCACGTAGAATACTGCTATAGTGTGTCCCCAGACCGAGATAACTGAAAATAGGATATAACCAATTAGGTGTACTGAAGAGGACAATTTCCTCGCCTATTATCAATAGTAAAAAGCAAGCACAGATACCTAATATAAAACCGACAATCTGATTCTCAGTTAATGTTGACGCGAAAAATCCAATGGATAGATATGCCGCACCCATCAGTAGAAGTCCAATATACCCACAGATAATCGTTCCACCGTCTGGATCGCCTACTATTGCAACTGAAATAGGGATACAGAGTGAAAATAGTGCAGTCACCACGAGTAAACCAAAACTTGCCAAGAATTTACCTAAAACGACCTCATAATCCCGAATCGGTAGAGTCATAAGGATTTCAGCGGTACCGATTTTCTTCTCCTCTGCCCAAAGCTTCATCGTTACTGCAGGTATAAAGAATAGGAATATCCACGGCAGAAGACCAAACAGACCACGCATTTCCGCCTGTGCCGATATAAAGAAAGTCCGGAAAAACAACCATGATGAGATTCCGAGGAAGACTGTCATAAATATATAAGCAATGGGAGAATTGAAATAACTTCTGAATTCTTTCTTGAAAATAGCGTTTATATTTCTCATCGTGTCCAATATAACCTCTTCTTAAATTACTCCTCTTCAGCAACAGTAATGCCGCTCGTAACTTCCTCTGTCTGTGTATCTGTCTCCTCAGTAGAAGATATATCTTCCACTAGTGTTTCTATCTCCTGAGTAGAAACCATACCCTCAACCTGACCAGTCGTAAAGTTCAAAAATACTTGTTCAAGATCAACAGATTCATGACGAAGTTCTGCCATCTGCCAATTATTATCTACTGCAGCAAGGAAAAATACCTCAGTCGGATTCTCTATGCCCTTGGATGTCGTGACTTCGTAACTTACCACACCATTTTGTGTTGCAACATGTCTGATATCAATAACACCTTCTATTTCATTTAATTTCGTTCTAATATCTTCTTCTGCTCCACGGATAGCTACATGTACTGTGTCATCACTTTGGACTTGACCGATCAGTTCTTGTAGTGTTCCGTTGGCAACAATTTTCCCCTGGTTAATCATTAGTATTCTACTACAGGTAGCAGCCACTTCAGGCAGAATATGTGTACTGAACAGAACAAGTTTCTCGCGTCCTATTTCTTTTATCAAATTACGTATCTCAATCGTTTGACTTGGGTCAAGTCCAGATGTAGGTTCATCTAAAATCAGGATTGGAGGGTCGTGAATCAAACTTTGTGCTAAACCAACACGCTGTCGGTAACCTTTTGAAAGTTCACCGATGTCTTTTTGAACAACGCTACTCAGTCCACATATATCTATGACAGAATTTATCCTTTGCTTCCGTTCAAGTTTTGGGATTTCACGAATTTCTGTCATAAATTTGAGGTAATCAATGACTCCCATATCTACATACAAAGGAGCACTTTCAGGAAGGTACCCTACGTTTTTTCTAACATCAATAGGGTGTTCCTGAACATCATAACCAGCAACCGAAGCATTACCTGAATCTGCAGTGAGGTAACAGGTCAGGATACGCATCGTTGTTGTCTTACCAGCACCATTAGGCCCGATAAAACCAACAACCTCTCCAGCACGCGCTTCAAACGATACTTTATTTACAGCAACCGTTTGACCATAAGACTTTGTAAGTTCTCTAACTTCAATCATACGGATCAATACTCATATAGTGTATTGAAAATTGATTAACGGTAAGGATATCTAACCAACGTCATACATGTTTATTAAAAAATACTTAAAAATAATACCACATATTTCTCATGTTGTCAAGTGAAATTTAATCATTAAAGTGAAATTAAATAATGAATATGATAAAATGTTGTCAGTAGTTAAGAAAGTGCATTTTACTTACATTAAAAAATAGATGAACCGAAGGAATGTTGGCATTTCAAAAAGGCACTTTTTGGGATGCAAATTATTGCTGAAGAGGTGTGCAATGGAAAATAGGAAAATTATCATTATTGGCGGTGGTGTGATTGGACTCGGTATCGGGTGGCAGCTTGTCAAAGCAGGTGCTACTGTCAACATTTACGAACGCGGACAAGCAGGACGCGGGGCATCCTGGGCAGCTGGAGGCATGCTCGGTCCAATCGCAGAAGCGCATATCGACGAACTCGACCTGCTCAAACTTAGCAATGAAAGCTTAGCACGATACCCAGAATGGGTCAATGAATTAGAAACAGATACAAAAATGCAAATCGGATACCGCGCAGAAGGAACGCTAATTATCGGTATTAAACCTGATGATTCATATCAACTCCAACATGCTTATGACTTATATCAAAATTTAGGGTTGAATGTAGAATGGTTAAACGGAGATGAAGCACGTGAAATTGAAGGGGCACTCTCACCTTATGTAACGGCAGCAATTCGGTGTCAAACAGACCATCAAGTTGATAACCGACTTATGGTCCAAGCACTCCAACATGCCTATCAGGGACACGGCGGCGTGTTGCATCAGAACAACGCTGTAGAAAGAATCGTCATTAAAAACGATACCGTTACTGGTATTGAAACACAAGACGGTTTTGAAAACGCAGATGTATGTATTCTCGCTGCAGGCTGCTGGTCTGGACAAATTAAAGGATTGCCAGATACGCTTATCCCTCCTGTGCGTCCCGTGAAGGGACAAATGTTGGCGTTACAGATGCAGGACGGTGTTATGCTCAGCAATGTCATCCGTACCGTCAAGGCAAGGTATCCGATGCCTGTATATTTGGTACCGAGAAGCGATGGAAGACTTGTCATCGGCGCAACAACTGAGGAACTCGGTTTTGACACGGATCTGATCGTTGGGGGAATATATGAACTCCTACACGGTGCCTTTGAAGCTGTACCGGGAATATATCAACTACCACTCATCGAAACATGGACAGGTTTACGTCCCGGCAGCAGCGACAACGCGCCAATACTCGGTAAAACACCAATCGAGAACCTTATATACGCAACAGGACATTATCGTAACGGCATCTTACTCACGCCAATCACTGCTTACGAGGTATCCAAACTAGTGCTGACAGGTGAGACTTCAGATACAATCGCACCGTTTCATTTGGATAGGTTCTCAAAAGAGTAGGAATTAGAAGATAAATCTTGACAAACCACATGCCACAGTATAGAATTGTGCTATAATAACTAATATTCTTATGGGAAGGAACGAATACAATGGCATTAAAAGTAGGCGTAGTGGGTATGAGTGGAATCGGCAACAACCATTCAAATTGCTATGCAAATAATGAATTAGCAGATCTGGTCGCTGTATGTGATTTAGACAAAGGGAAGGCTAACGGTGCTGCTGAACGACTCGGTGTTAAGGCATACTACAGTTTGGCGGATATGATTAATGGCGAACCAGAACTTGACATCGTTGATGTTAGCACAGGTGGAAATGAGAACGGTAGTTGGCATTATGAACCGACGATGGAAGCACTCGAAAATGGTAAACATGTTCTCGTTGAGAAACCTATCTCAAACGATGTTGCACAAGCACGGGAGATGGTCGCGAAAGCTGCAGAAAACGACCTATATCTCGGATGCAATCTAAACCACTACTTCACACCACCTGCTGAACAAGCAAAAAAATACATTGACAACGGACAGATTGGAGAACAGGTCTATGTTCTTCACAAGATGGGATTCGCTGGTGGGGAATTCAACTATAGTTATTCAAAAGCACCCCGCTCTGACGGTTTCCCATACTTTCACGTGAAAGCGTTTCTCACACATCCATTCAGTGTGATGCGCCATTTTTGCGGTGATGTTACACACGTGCAGGCTTTTATGGAACGTCCCCATTTTCGAAGAAAAGAAGGTGACCTGATGGTCTCTATAAATAGCATTCACCTGCGTTTTGAAAATGGTTGTATCGGTTATTTATTAAGCCAACGCGGAGACGCAACATTCGGATTAGGTGGATGGTGGAGCGTAGAACTCGCTGGAACACGCGGTACTTTCTGTATCGAAAATTGCATCGAGAAAGTAACATTTTGGCCATCACCCGGGGCCCCAGAAGGTAATGATGTTGTGGTTACTGAATCTGGAATCACGGATTTCGGACAAACCTTCCCGCTAAGAATCAATGCGTTTTTAGAGGACATCACAAACGGTGTACCGAAAGAGAAACTGCGCGCTTCTGGTAGAGATGCACTCGCTGCGCTTGAGTATACCTGGGCAGCAATGGAATCTTATGAACAAGGGGGAATTCTCGTCCGTCCACATCCGCTTCCAACATTAAATGGACTGTAGGTTGAACGATACCGAACCGGATCCTACGCAAAAACCTTTATGAACGCATTGGCACAAAACCGGTTCGGTTAGGAAACCGAACCTACCGGCTTGGGGAAATCTGATTTTTCAAACTCACGTTACAAAAGGAGTATACACACTTGAAATTAGGAGCAAATTCTGTCCTTTTCGGCGGATACGACATGGAATCCGCATTCAAACACATAGCCATGGCAGGTTACGACGGTATTGAACTGTCAGCAATTGATGGCATGAGTCAGCATCTTGTCTTGTCAAATTGGCAAGAACTCGCTGACCACATCAAACGCTTATCTAAGGAATACGAACTTGAGCTGTTAGCAATGGAACAACCCTCAAGAGATCCTGAGAGAATGGAACTGGCATTTCAGGCTGCCGTTGAAATAGGCATTCCTATCGTCAACTGCGGTCCTGGAGGCTCATCAGACGATGAATCAGCCTGGGCTCCGGTTATCGATTCTCTCGGTCAACTTTCAGAACGTGCTGAACATTACGGTGTAACGCTATGTGTCAAGGCACATGTCGGGGCAAGTATTTATAACACACCAACAACGCTACGCGCGATGGAGGAAATATCATCACCTGCATTCGGTATTGACATGGATCCTTCACATATTCATCGGGCAGGTGAGAATCCTGTTGAAGCTATCGCTGCAGTGGTAACACGCGTAAAGCATGTGCATATTCGGGATTGTAAGGGAACACAACGTGGACCTGGAACGCCTGAACTGCAAGCAAACGGACGTGGTGATATAGACCTTGTCGGATATATCCGGGTTCTGCACGAAAACGGATATACAGGACCTCTTAACCTTGAAGTTATCGGTGCAAGAGAGTATAGTTTAGAGCAGTGCTGCACGATTGCTGCTGAATCGCGCGGACACATGCAAGCCTGTTTACAAGCATGCGGCGCACGTTAATAAATGAAAAGACAACATAGTGGACAGTCCAGACTAAATTTGTGGGTATAAGTAATAGTCGACTTCCGGAGTTCCCTCCTAC
>CAZURU010000063.1:0-5075 GCA_964623585.1 uncultured bacterium | reverse complement strand
GACCTTTACCCGAACAATTAGAATGGACTATCTAATAGACCAAATTGCAGGACACTTGACTTCAGACAAGAAGAGTATTGCTACAAAAAAATGGTAATACTAAGTAGAAGGGAGACGAGAAGTGATTCGACATTCGCGACTTTTTGCATTTATCGGTGGAACCTTGGCAATGTGTTGTTTCGCATTGCCATGGGTTACATTTACAAAAGGTAGTTACAAGATGAGTTTTGATACAAACGTAAAGACAGGAAGACTTGGGGGTGCAACTTTTAGAAGTAGCAATCCAGTAACAGAAACTGGAGCAATTATACCACCTATTCCTGAGAGTCATCATAGATACCCAGGATACAAAATCGCCCTGGGTTTCAATCTCGTTACTATTGCATTCGTAGAGTCCATTCTTATCTTTTTTTGTAGTGTCATTATACTTGCGAAAAACTCGTCCGGAAGATTAAAACGGATAGTGATTATTAGCAGTATAATTGGGATAAGTTGTCTAATTGTTTCATTACTACTTGCAACAGTCATCGGTGAAAACGGAATACGCAGCATGGGTAATACGACATACACTCTATCAGGCGATCTCCAAATTGGTGGTTTTGGAGCAGCAGTTGGGTTCATTATCGCGTTAGTCGGTGCAATGTTTATACCACGAGAAAATGAACTTTCAAAATTAGTAGGTGATTTGAAATGAATAAGCATTCACATGCCTTGGTGCTGATTGGCGGAATAATAGCATTTTTCGGGTTCGGATTACCATGGAATTCAGATGAGACTGGGGCTGACATCGCAAACAGTGGTGGCGACACTCTCATAACAATTGCTTTCATGGCTATATTCGTGCTTATAATTTGCAGCATTTATATTTTGAAACGGAATAGTAACCAAAACTACTTTTCAATGATAGCAACATTAATTCTGAGTAGTATGATATACGCCGTGATTACTACGTTTTTTATTAACATCTTTGATATTAGTCCCCGTTCTCCTTTAGGTGCTTTCTTTCTGATGCTACTCATAAATAGTCTGCTGTTAGGTATATTAAGTGTTACTGTTTACATGATTGACCAATCCTTTTTTCATAGATATTGGCGATATGTTGTAGGCTTGTTCTTAGGTAGTGTTAGTCTTGTGTTGGGTTTATTCTTAGTAATTGAGATAATTGAAATTATAGAAAGTCCAGGATTTCCCAGAAATTCTCCTGAGATTGAAATTAACTTCGTTATCATTGCCTTTATTGCTGCGATAACAACTATCATAGCCAGTACATATAGGCTTATTCATTCATCAGGATGGAAATCTTGGTCTACATTTTTTGTGCTTTTTAGTTGCAGTGTTGGACTACTCTGTTTTCTAATCCTGTTTCTTGGAGAAAGTGTTGATTTGACAATTGATGGTGAATATCTTTATAACCCACAATATGGTGCATTTCTAAGCGCAGTCGGATATATACTGTCTATGGTTGGTGTATTTTGCAGTTATGAAACAGTGGAAAACAGTGAAACAGCATAGTCAACAGCGTTCTTGAAAATAGCTAATCCATCCCCCTCATCGGGTAAGTCTTCTCGAGTCCAACGGGGGTGATTCCACTTTGTCAGAAATCTTTCAGGGTGCGGCATTAAACCGAATATCCTACCTGTTCTATCACAAATACCAGCGATATCAGCATCAGAACCGTTCGGATTATTCGGATAATTACTGTCGTCGGAGGGATACTTAGAAGACCTATCATATCTAAAGACAATCTGATTGTGCGATTCTAATTCCGCTAATACATCTGGCGGTGCAGTAAATCTACCTTCAGCATGTGCTACAGGGAGATAAAGGTGCGACTTGATACCACTTGTAAATACACACGGACTCTGTTGTGTTTCTAACGCAACCCAACGGCATTCAAATTTTGCTGATGTGTTCATTGCCAGCGTAGAACGTTGTGTGATTTCAGCATTACCGTTGTCGCTGATCTCTACACCAGGTAGCAGACCTGTCCGCACTAGCACTTGAAACCCGTTGCAAATACCAATGATAAGTTTACCATCAGCAACAAACTTCTCTAAAGCGGACCTGAGTTTGTGTTTCATCTCAACGGCAAGTAGTATCCCTGCTGCAATATCATCACCGTAGGAGAAACCGCCTGGGATAGCGAGTATATGAAATGTGGAAAGATCGACTTTACTTGAAATAAGATTCTGAATATGCACTAATGCTGTATTTGCACCAGCAAGTTGAAATGCAACATCAGTTTCAGTATCACAGTTCGTTCCCGCTGTCCGCAGCACAAGAACGTTAGGTTTCATATTATCCTCCAAAAATGACTATGTATGTAATGGGGTCTGCCATGTCGATTTTAGAATGCCAATTGACGTATGGATGCCCTTTTCTCCATCTATACCATTGACAGTAAATGTCGGATCATCTGTTACACTTCCAAGACAGCCAATTGGTACGTCAGTCATGTGATTTTCAAAGTCGCTCTGTTTCTGTGGTTCAACTTCAACGAGAAAACGACTATTTGACTCAGAAAACAGTAGGAAGTCATTAAATATAATCTCCTCACCTGTAGGTACAGTGTTGAGATTTAGAGAGAGACCGTAACCCCCTGCAAATGCCATTTCTGCTGCTGCAACACCGATACCTCCCTCTGAACAGTCATGACAAGATCGGACTATACCTTTGTCAATAGCAGAACTG
The DNA here is from genome assembly GCA_964623585.1 of uncultured bacterium. GTDB lineage: Bacteria > Poribacteria > WGA-4E > WGA-4E > WGA-3G > MSPOR6. The sequence continues at coordinate 2,384 of CAZURU010000063.1, read as the reverse complement.
AGTCTTTGCATCGTCAACCTACCCTTATCGGTGCGAACAATAGGTGCATTGTTGCCGATATACCCGTGTATGCTGAAGTAGTGTGAGCCGCCCAATTCAGCGTAGGTATTGCCTACAGCATAGATCAAATTACCCGGCTTTTTGACATCCATAGTAACCACCTTGTTAACATCAGACATAACACAGATTGCTGAAATTAACAACGTTGATGGAATAGCACGTTGTTCTCCTGTTGTCGTATCACGATATTCGTTATATAGGCTATCTTTACCAGAGATGAAGGGAGTACCATAAGCTGTCGCAATATCATAACATGCTTTCGCAGCCCGCACTAACGCACCGAGTCTATCAGGTTTATCAGGGTTACCCCAACAGAAGTTGTCTAATAAGGCGGTTTTTTCAATAGATCCACCGACTGCGACGATGTTGCGAAGTGCTTCATCAATTGCGGATGCTGCACCGATGTAAGGGTCAACATCACTGTATTTAGGGTTGATACCATTTGATACAATAACCGCATCCTGATTACCAATGATTGGGGTTACGACACATGCATCGCTTGGTCCATCATTCTCAATACCTACAAGCGGTTTCACGACAATGCCACCTTGTACTTCGTGGTCATATTGACGGATAACATGCTCTTTGCTGGCTATATTTGGACATGCAAGCAATCGCAATAGGTCTTCAGTGTAATCATCTGTCTGTTCATCTCGTGAGGACATCTCTGGGTGTTGAGGTGAAGTCCAAGTTGCCTTTTTGACATGTTGCGGTAATCCATTGTGGAGGAACTGCATATCTAAATCCGCAACGATCTCTCCTTCATAAAAGACTTGCAACCGTTTGGCGTTAGTGAAATTGCCGAGGACCGTCGCTTCTAACATCTCGGCTTCACAAATCTGCATGAGTTTCTCAATGTTTTCTGGTGGAACAGCGATGACCATGCGTTCTTGTGCTTCTGATAGCCAGATTTCCCATGGTGCTAAACCTTCATATTTGAGTGGAACATTCTCAAGGTGTACTTCTGCCCCCGTATCTTCTCCCATTTCACCGACAGCAGATGAGAAACCGCCAGCACCGCAATCTGTGATGGAACGGTAAAGGTTTTGGTCGCGGGCTTGTAGGAGTGCATCAACGATCTTCTTCTCCATAATCGGATTGCCAATCTGGACAACACTGCCGAGGTTTTCAGACGTATCATCCAATTCTGCTGAGGAGAATGTAGCACCGTGAATACCATCGCGTCCGGTGCGTCCACCGACAGCAACGACTAAATCTCCCGGTTCAACAGATTTTTCACATCGATCTCTTGGTATGAGACCTACGTTACCACAGAATACAAGGGGGTTAGCAGTATAGCGAGTATCGAATAGGATAGCACCGTTTGCTGTCGGAATTCCCATTCTGTTGCCATAGTCTCGTACACCTGCTACAACACGTTTGAAGACGCGTTTTGGATGGAGTGTGCCTTTCGGTAACTCTTGATATGGCGTATCCGGCAATCCAAAACAGAACACATCTGTGTTTAGTATCGGTTTAGCACCGAGACCTGTTCCAAGGGAATCCCGAATGACACCCCCGATCCCTGTTCCTGCGCCTCCATAAGGTTCAATTGCGGATGGGTGATTGTGGGTTTCTACCTTAAAAACAAGATTGTATGTGTCATCAAACTCTATGATGCCAGCATTATCAACGAACACAGAGACGCACCAGGGTTTGTTAATCTCCTCAGTTGCGCGCTGGATATAGGTCGGAAAGAGACCGTCAATCTTCTCTGTATCCTTACCATCTTCAGTATAGAGAATAAGACTTTTAAAGGTCTTGTGAACACAGTGTTCTGACCATGTTTGCGCTATGGTTTCAAGTTCAACATCGGTTGGGTTTCGTTGCAGTTTTGCAAAGTGTGTCTGAATGGCGTGCATCTCATCTAAATTGAGTGACAGTGTTCCTTCACGACTAATCCGCATCAACTCGTCATCATCAGCATTTAGAATTTGGAACTCGTTAACATTGCTGGACATTACTTCTCCGTTTATAGCAAATATTCTGTTCAGAATCGTAACAGATTATTCTGTTGGATGTGTTGTTAATATAGTGTATCATAGGATTGATTTTACGAACAACAGAATTTATGGTGCTAAAACACAAGTTTGCCTCACTTTAGTCCCGCATCACAATACCTTCGCAAAAATTTAACACTAATTCAGATTGGTTGTAGCACATTCATCCTTGATTATGTGTTTTTTTGTAGCACATTCTGTTAGATTGTGTCTCTTTGAATAACATTCATTCTTGATTGTGTTTCTTTCTACAAACTGAAGTGTCATCAGCACTGGCAGTGCATTGCGTTATTCATCTGATTTAGGTAGTTCATCTGAAAGTTC
>CAZURU010000062.1:0-17184 GCA_964623585.1 uncultured bacterium | reverse complement strand
GGATTTGACACGTTCACACGGATGGGAGACATTTATTGCTTGTTCTATGAAAAAGGACATAAGTTGTTGAATAGCATTGGACATCTCTGTTTCATAACTTCCAATAAATGGATGCGTGCGGGGTATGGTAAAAAGATGAGAAATTATTTCATGTTATATACGCAACCCGTTCAGTTGTTGGATATGGGACCAGATGTGTTTGATGCGACTGTGGACACGAACATTTTGCTGCTGCAAAACAAGATAATCTATGATGGTGTTATGACCTTCCGATCTGCAACGATCGGTGCGGATTTTGACAGACAAATAGGTAATATCTCACAGTATCTGACTGATAATGGCGTCCCTATGGAGATACCAGCAGAAAACGAACCGTGGGCGATTCTCTCCTCTGCTGAACTAAACTTGAAACGTAAAATAGAGGATGTCGGTACACCGCTTATACACTTGGATATAAGCATTTATCGCGGCGTTACAACAGGTTGTAACGAAGCATTCATCATAGATGAAATAAAACGTGAACAACTCATAGCACAAGATCCAAAATCTACCAAAATTATTAAACCACTTCTGCGCGGTAAAGATATAAAACGTTATTCAGTACAATGGGCAAACTTATGGTTGATATATGTTAGGAGTGGAACGGAAATTCATCATTATCCAGCAATACTAAATCACTTGCAAGAATACCAATACACACTTTCAAGAAAAGCAGGAAGAAACGAATGGTATGAATTACAAGCCAGTCCTGGTGACAATATGGATTCATGCTTTCGAAAGGAAAAAATTGTCTGGCAAGAAATGGCGAAAGAAGGTAAATTTTTTATTGATAAAGACAAATTCTATTCGCTTGATACAACGCGGATAATAACAGGTGAAAATCTTACCTACATGGTTGGTATTTTTAATTCAAGGTTCTTTCTTTTTGCCTTTAGAAATTACTATGCAGGTGGTCATTTGGGAGCAAAAGGAGTCAGATTTAAGAGTGAATTTATGAAAGACTTTCCTATCCCACCTATTACAGAAGAAAACCAACACATGGCCACCCAGATAGAAACGCATGTCGACCAGATACTTGTTGCTAAACAAGCCAACCCTGATGCCGACACTTCCTCCCTTGAAAATGAGATTGATACGCTGGTGTACGCTTTGTATGATTTAACGGAAGATGAGATTGCGATTGTGGAGGGGAGTGTCTGAATCGCGGATTTATCGGATTTCACGGATTAACGCGGATTTTAAGAGGTTTCTTGTTTCTAAGCTATTCTTTTGAGAGTGGACTTAGATTTTGCGAAAACATAATCCGCGTCTATCCGCGTCAATCCGTGATTCAGACAAAAGAATGCTGAATCGCGGATTGACGCGGATTTCACAGATTTCGCGGATTTTAAGAGCATCGCATCAGCACAATCTACGAGCACTACAACATGCTACTTTAACAAACATCAAAATACAACCTGATGATACGAAAGTCAATAATCCGCGCAATCTGCGTAATCCGTGATAATCCGTGATTCAGACGAAAAAAATTGTGATTGTGGAGAGACTGTCTGAATCATAGCCCCTTCTGTGTTTTCCGTGTTCTCCATGCCTTCCGCAATTCAGACAACAAAGAACCCTGAACGGACAATATAGCCCTCACATCAAAACACAGACCAATGGAAAGGCTTACACTTGAAAATAAGATTGATAAACTGGTGTATGCGTTGTATGATTTAAAGGAAGATGAGATTGCCATTGTAGAAAAGGCGGTCTAAATTGCGGATTTGCGCGGAATTCTGAATTATCCTGCTTATGCTCGCGTGGTTTTTTTTCACTAAAATACTTACAAAATAAGTTTGACGCAATTAAAATAATGTGTTATAATACTATTAACTTATCAATGGTCTTATAGAATTTTCTATCTTGGACTCCCTATATAGTCTATAATAAGAACTCACAATCAAGATTATGAACGTAACAATTTCACAACTATCATTAGTCGATTTAAACCCAGTAGACGAGTTAATGAAACGTAACAGCCGAACGCTTGGTTTTCTGCCAAGCGAGGCATTGAAAAGTTATCTTAGAAAGGGATGTGTTCTGGGGGCTAAAACTGATGATGGGAATCTTGTTGGTTACCTTCTCTACGGGGATCGCACGAACTACTTCAGAATTACTCATCTTTGCGTATTGCAAGAATACCAAGGTCAAGGTATTGCAAGGCAACTCGTAGATGACTTACGGAAATCTGCTACCACCCAGAAAGCTATAAAACTCAATTGTCGCCGCGATTTTTCTGCAGATAAGATGTGGCCAAAATTAGGGTTCGTAGCCTTAGGAGAAAAACCGAGTCGATCCAGAGCTGGTAACATTTTGACAATCTGGCAACTTACGTTGGCACAGGATGAGCAATTAGAACTCTTTCAAGGTCAAACATCAACAGACGCACTTGATATTGTAATTGATGCCCAAATATTCTTTGATTTCGATGAACCAGATTGTGATAAATCAATGCCATCCAAAGCATTGCTTTCCGATTTCTTAGTGGATTCCCTTGACCTTTGGATTACCGATGAATTATTGAATGAAATTAACCGGCAAGACGATCCAAAAAAACGTAAGGCATCCCATAACAAGGCTCAAAATTTTCGTACAATAGAATACGATATAGATTTAGTTGAAGATTTTGAAAAGCGTCTGAGAATTGTTCTGCCTAGCAATAAACCTAGCCAAGAGTCTGATATTAGACATTTAGCAAAAGCTGCTGCTTCTAATGTGAAGACCTTTGTTACAAGAGACGGCGACCTCTTGAAAGAATCAAAAAATATTTCTGACGCAATAGGACTTGAGATAGTAAATCCTGCTGAGCTAATCATCCAACTTCATGAGTTGACTGATGGACAATCCTACGCACCGAATCGTATTGCGGGATTAGATCTTCGTTGGGAACGCTTAATGTCTAAAGACTTAACGGATTTCCCCTTTACTTCCTTTCAAGAATATCGTGAGAAAAAAGGCAAGTTAAGAGAATATTTGGAATCGTTAATTGTTCAGACAGATCAATACGAATGTGAACTCCTCCTATCAGATGGTGATATTATTGCCATTCGAGTCTTAATGAATAATTCCAATCACATACTCAATGTTCCCTTAGCGAGAGTAGCAACTTCTGTCAACGGATCACTATTTGCACGCTTTTTAATTGCAGATACTGTCTCCAAGGCAGTTGAAAAGAATATTGAAATTGTCAAGTTCGATACTTCCTCACTCACATCCAGTTTAATACCAGACCTAATAGAGATGGGATTTATAGAACAAAATAAAAGTTTCATTAGGTTCTGTTTTTCGAGTTACCTAAACCGCGCAGAGGTTTTGACAGCGATTTCAGAATTAAATCCTGATTTTGGAGTTACTTATCAAGCAATGTCAGATATTGAACTTGAACGGCGTTGTTCTCCTCTTGTTTTGGATTGTGTTGATCAGAATTATTTTTTGATACCAATTCAGCCCCACTTCGCAATGAGTCTCATTGACAGAGAGCAGTCCTCTAACAGTCTGTTTGGAGGGAATCCGCAAATCTTATTGCGTTGGGATAACGTGTATTATCGGGCAAAAAATCGCCATAAAATGATTGTTGCACCTGCCCGGATTCTGTGGTACGTCAGCCAGAAGCAAGAAATTATAGCTACTTCTTTTCTTGATGATGTGGTAGTCGACTCAGCAAAAGAACTTTTCAGAAAATTCAAAAAATTCGGGATTTTGGAATGGAGAGACATCTCTAATATGTGCAAGAATGATCCAACAAGAGAACTTATGGCTTTGAAATTTTCACACACATTCCTCTTTAGGGAACCAATTTCATTGGATGACCTAAGAGATATTTACAACCAGAACAACACTGGACTTTTTTTGCAAGGTCCATCAAAAATAGCACCAGAAATATTTCAAGAATTATTTCAGAAAGGATATCCAAACTTGTGATGAGAATTACAATGCAACCATTATTTCTTTCCTTGAAACCCTGCTACGCAGACTTAGTTTTTCAAAAACTCAAAACGGCAGAACTTCGCCGACGTATTGCCACACATATAGAGGATCGTGATGTGTTTGTCTATGTATCTAGTCCTACTATGGCCCTACGTGGTGGGTTTCGTGTCGGGGATTTTTGGAAGGGTACACCTCAGAAGATTTGGAGTATGGTAAAAAATCTCGCTCATGTAGAGAAACAGGATTTTGATTCTTATTTTGAAGGAAAAACAGTTGCTTATGCCTTTGAAATTACAGAAGTATGGGAATCTCAAAAACTTGTACCTCTAAGTGACTTGAGAGAACAGTTCCCAAACTTTGTTGTTCCACAATCTTGGCGGTATGTTAAAAAAGGTGAGCTGCAATTTTTCAGACAAATTAGGGAACAGGCAAAGGGAAACCCTGAACATTCTATAAAGAACACTCAATCGAAACACAATCAATACGTCTCTGTTAATCGTTGATTTTCACATAATCAATTTCAATATAAGTTATCTGAATCGCAGATTATACGGATTTTAGTTTTTTGTATGTGATCAAATCGATTTGATAAACGAGGTGTAAAATCCGTGTTAATCTGTGTCATCCGCAATTCTGAAAAATGGAATATTTCACACACAAAGAAGCTGCCATTATGGAGGTGAACGAAAGTGTCAAATCAATCCAGCACATCAAATGATAAACCACAGACAATTCAGGACATTATCCTCAGCACACCCTCAGAATCCACGGAACCGTGTTATTGCCAAAAAAGCGTATTCATAAGACCGCCATGGAGCTTTATTGAACCACGTGAGGACGATATAGTCACTATACCGGCACACCTCAAACAACCGACGCTGGAACACTTACGAAATTATCACGCTATTTTCACAGAAACCATCTACAACGACCTCCACGGATTTATTAGAAACCAGGACATTCATGGAGATGCCTACACAGGGTTTTGTAAAGGTTTTGCCTGTCAAAATAAAGCAAGTATTGCAAAAACCCACGAAGAAAAACAACAGGAGTATGAAGCTGCCATTACGTATTATACTAACGCAATAGACTTGAAGCCTGATTTTGCCAACGCCTATACCAATCGTGGAAATACTTACCATAATAAAGGTGAGTTTGACCTAGCTATCAAAGACCATACCACGGCTATAGAATTGGATTTGGATTATGCTGATGCCTATTATAATCGTGGAAATGTTTACTACAGCACAGATGAAGTTGATCTTGCCATCAGCGACTATAACAAAGCGATACAACTCAAACCTAATTATTCCAAGGCACATAACAATCTTGGTATTGCTCATCGTATTAACGGAGAGGTAGACCATGCTATTGAAAATTTCACCAAAGCCGTGCAACTTAAACCCAATAACGTAAGTGCCTATTATAATCTCGGTGTTGCTTACAGCGAAAAAAGATGTTTTCATCTTGCCATTGAAAACTTTACGACAGCCATACAACACAAACCGAATTATGCCAAAGCCTATAATGGTCGTGGTGAAGCACGGTTACACCTACAAGAATGGGAAAAAGCAAAAGCAGACCTGACTACAGCAAGAGACATGGGGATGGATATCATTGCTAAGTTTCAAAGTGCATTCGGAACCGTAGCAAACTTTGAACTGATAAATGACATTCAATTGCCAGAAGATATCGCCGCGCTGCTAACACCTCCACAGTCATAGCAGTGGTAAAGAAAACACTTACCTTAGCGGATTGTTTGATGTTACAGATTGTCAATCCGCGTACTCTGTGTAGTCCGGGATTCCGAGATTTATATCGCTTGCCCATCCTCCTCTTTACCCAGATAGATAATAGTAAAGTTTTGCATTAATTGGACACCTCCAAATAAGCATCTAACCCTTCTTATCAGGGAATCTGAGGATCTATCTGCTGGAGTTATTGATAAATGTCAACTTATACCATTTCTAAATGAAAATGCCTCTTTACTGTAGCACATTCTGTTAGATTGTGCCGTTCACCGCTTCATCTCTAAACAGTCGGTAATGAGAGAAAAATTAATTGAAATGGTATTATTTATAGGTTTTACTATTAATTTGATTGGTATCTAATTACCGGATGTGGTATCATTAACTCAAAGGAAGGGTTAAATAAATGGGGAAAAAAGTGCCGGGACGTGTCAGAACACTGAGCGGATTCTTGAAATGGGCGGAACAATTCAACGATGGACAATATCTGTTCCGGGGTGTGCGAAAAAAGTCCTACAAAATAGAAGCAGGTGCCTGTCGGCGTTTACCAGAGGTAGATAGGTATAATCCAGCCAAACTTCTCAAAATTAATCAAGAATTGATAAACAAGGCGCGTCTTTTAGGACACGACCAGTTAAGTGGAAACCAACTGTCCGATCTTGCGTTATTGGCAGAACTTCAACACTTCCGCGCTGCCACCTGCTTAATAGACTTTACCCGTAATGCCCTTGTTGCACTCTGGTTTGCTTGTGAGCAAATTGCTACTACTGAATCGTCAGAGAAGAAAAAGAAAACGGATAGCAAAGACAAAGTTGAAAAAACACATGGCAAAGTCTATGCTGTGCGTATTGATGATCCCGCACGCTTTAGGACAATTACCTCCGACTTGCTGGAAAAAGACATTGATTACTTTTTTGTAGAAAATGAAAACGGTAGATATCCGTTATATCAATGGCAGCCAAAACTTCAGAACAACCGTATTATCGCTCAGCAGTCAGTTTTCATATTCGGAGGTGCGAAAATTGAAGCAACCGACGAATGTATAATCAACCGAGGTGCTAAGGAAAATATTCTGAAAGCGTTGGATAAAATAGCAGGTCTCACTGATGCAACGATCTATCCCGATTCTGATGGTTTCGCTCGTCTCCATGTCCAGAACAATCCAGAATTTGAACCCGATCCGCAAGGCTATCTGCAACGAGGTATTGAGGCACATCAGAAAGGAGAACGACAAGAAGCTATCACTCACTACACGACAGTCATATCGCCACCTCTTGATGATGGCGCACTGCTCTTAGATAACAATATACTTTCCTGGGCATATTATCACCGCGGCACCGCTTATATGAGCGAAGATCCCAATGAAAACGCGGTAGACTTAGCGATTGAAGATTTTACCGAAGCGATACAACTGAAGGAACAGTTAATAGACTTGATCACTGATAATTCTGCCAGAGTAAGACGACTCCGAAAAGAACTCGCTAGGATTTATATCTCACGTGGCACTGCCCGCTATTGGATGAAGAATGAATTTGATACCGCAATCATAGATTATACTAACGCAATAGAACTGAATCCGGAATATGCTGAAGCTTATAACAATCGTGGTATTGCCTACCTCAGTAATGGCGATTTTGATAACGCAATTGCAGATTATACTGAGGCAGTAGAATTTGATCCGGAATTAACTGATGCCTATAAAGATCGCGCTGCTACTTATCTTGGCAATAATGATTTTGATAATGCCATTAAAGACTATACCAAAGCGATACAACTGGATCCGGATGACACCAATATCTATAATTATAGAGGACTTGCTCACTTTGGAAACAGTGAGGTTGAAAAAGCTATTGACGACTTTAGCAGAGCAATACAGCTGAAGCCAAATAGTGCCGACGCTTACTATAATCGCGGCATCATTCAGTTAAGCTTACAAAATTGGGAAGAAGCAAAAACGGATTTAATAACCGCTGCTAACAACCAATTAAATATTGTTACCGAGTTTCAACAAAGTTACGAGAGTGTTGAAGATTTTGAGCAGGGAATGGATATTGAATTGCCCGATGATATCGTCGCAATTCTGACTACAGAAAACACCTCTACAAACATTCATTAAAATTCAATTGACATCTTTTTTAGGGGCATGTTATCCTTTTAATGACAGAAGTTCCAAATTCGCTCTGATACACACAAGAATTCTCTAATAGTCGCAGATTTAAAAGAGGAGACACGTTAAATGGCAAATAAAAAAGCTAGCACTTTCAAAGTTCACAGCGACGCACAAAAAGGCGAATTCATAACAAGCGGACCGCGAAAACCGTACGCACCGCTTGAGATGATTAGGCGCGAGGTGACAAGACGGAGCATCCTACCTATAAGAGATACTAAAACGAGACTAAGCAATGCGATATTCGAGGCTGCAAGACATGATGCCCAAACACGTAAACCCTTGACTATAAAGGAAGCAAAACGGGCAAGACGCGATGTAATAGTTAAAACCATCATGAGACACAATAGAAAAACACGCTGATTCTTCTATTTTAAATCTTCGTAAATTGTACGTGTTTGTGGTCCAACACAAATGAAAATGCTAACCCAATCCAACTCACAAATTGACCATTTAAGCAGCCCCCCAGATATTATCAAAGAAATAGCGGCTAAATCGGAAGGGCATGAGTACATCTATCGCGGGGAACCTGCATGTTACGCGAAAATTTCTTCACCCCTCTATCGAGAATACACCCATATCGGAGCGGAATCGCTCAACTTGGAAATCATCCAAGAGAAAATGCTGAATGAGGCAAGAAAACTTACTTACGAGATAGATGATTCCGAAATCCTAATTGAAATTCAACACTACGGTGGTAGAACCAATCTCATAGACTTTACAACTGACCACCTTATCGCTATTTTTTTCGCGTGCGACGGGGCCCCTGAAAAAGATGGTAGGGTTATCCGACAGAAGACCGAGACGATAAAGGAGCTAATCAAACGTCCTCGGAATCCACGACACCGTATCAAAGCTCAAAAGACCGTATTTGTTATTCCACCTAACGGCTTTATTGAACCGGACAAAGACGATATAGTCACTATTCCAGCAGCCCTCAAACAGTCGCTGCTACAGTATCTCCGTAAGCACCATGAGATCTCCACTGAAACTATCTACAACGATCTCTATAGTTTTATAAAAAATCAGAACATTCATCGGCATGCCTATGTAGCATTTTATAGCGGTTTTACCTTTCAAAATACAGGAGATGACGCAGAGACACCGGAAAAGAGACAAACCGCTTATCAAGAAGCTATAGCGTATTATACTGATGCTATAGAACAAAAACCGGACATGCTGGAAGCTTATCTCAATAGCGGAATAGTTTACAATGACATGGATAAGGTAGACAAAGCCCTCAAAAATTATAACATAGCAATACAGATGGACCCGAGTTATATAGACGCATACTACAACCGTGGATTGGCTTATTTAGAAAAAGAGGATTTAGACCAGGCTGTTGCTGACTTAAGCAAGGTCATAGAACTGAATCCAAAGCATGCAGAAGCATATTATTTTCGCGCACTTTCATATTTTAGTAAAGGGGAGCTTGATCGAAGTATCCAAGACTGGAACAAGGTAATACAACTCAATCCTAATGATACCGATGTCTATAACAATAGAGGCATTGCTAAAGTTGAAAAAGGCGAACTTGATGACGCTGTAAAAGACTTTAATAAGGTGATACAACTACAACCTGATTTTGCTGGTGTCTATAACAATCGGGGTAATGCTTACGTTGAAAAAGGCGAACTTGATAACGCCGTAAAAGACTTTGATAAGGCGATACAACTACAACCTGATTATGCTGGTATCTATAACAATCGGGCTTTGGCTTATGCTATAAAAGGTGAGTATGATAACACAATCCCTGACTTTGATAAGGTGATAGAACTCAACCCAGATGATGCCGAGGCTTATTGTAATCGTGGTGAAGCATGGTTACATTTGCAAGAATGGGAAAAAGCCAAATCAGACCTAATGATAGCTCAAAATATGGGAACTGATATCATTGATTCATTCCACAACGACTACGCAAGCGTTGAAGACTTTGAGCAGAAAACCGGTATTCAGTTACCCAAAGACATCTTCGCACTACTAACTCCCACACAAGCATAGCTGCAACAAGAATTGTCAGAATCTTGGATTAACGCGGATTTAACTGACTCTATCTCCCTTTCAAATCACCCCAGGTCGTCGCTAATTTCCCCGCAGCATCTACAGCAAAGATATCTTCAGCGTTCATAACTCTCACGACCTCGTCCTCTGTCAGTGCGCGATCATAAACGAGTAACTCGTCAAGCAAACCCTTGTAGGCATTCGTAGTTGTTCCGCGTCCACCAAATTCAAGCGGATTATCATTCCAGATCATCACCGGACCGTTAACAGGTACAGGTTTGTCACCTACAAGTTTACCATCAAGATAAACTCGCAGTTTTTCACCATCAAATGTCCCAACCACGTGATACCAGTTATCCACCTTAAGACCTAAATCCGGCAATGGAAGCGTCGTATCAACATCAGCACCGTTGAAAGGTCCCATATCCGCTTGTCCGGAGTTGATATACCAATATAAGTATAAGATAACGAGAAGGGAATTGTCAAGAACAATCTAAACATCAGAATCAATACAATATATGCACACGATTCTTGCCACGCAAGGTCTCATCGGGCAGCACAATCGGCATCTCAACGATAGCAACCATAGACCCATCAGCACTAATCGCAAGCGTATCATAAGGCAACTGTCCTTCAGTCCGATACGTATACAAGTATTTTGACAGACCACTATCCCCTTCTACCAAGTCAAATACCGATACACCGTGGAGACTCTCATTCGGATTCTGCCTCCGCTTAGAAACAGCTAAGGCAGCATAACGACCAACAGAATCAATACGTAAACCTTGCGGCATGTTCTCAAGTTTCCACTGCCAAACCTTCTCTCCACGCCACGAATAGGCAAATAGTGTCATGCCGTTAGGATGCAAAGCAGATGGACGTTGCGCACCTTTCTGAAGATGATAAGGGATATACGTATCACCTGTCACAAACAGCGCAGTATCGTTAGTCGCACCAATCGTTCCCGTAGTAGCAATTATCGGCACGCCGCTGATCTCAAGAGGCGTTGCTAAACTCGTCTTCCATATCGGTTCAGGTTGATTAATAGCAAAAATGAAAGCACGACCATCATCTGTTGTTACGTTTACAAACGTCCCATCCGGCGACATACTTACTCCCCGCCAAAAGGTAACACCTTTGAAGTATGGCGCGAGGGGTTCAATAGTTGAATGCCATCTCTCCCTACCTGTGATTGCTTCAATTACAGAAAGTATCCCATTTCCTTTACCACTTTCATCTATAACAAGTGCAAGCACGTTTCCATCAGCACTAACATCAAACCATCGGAATATCTTCTGCGAAGCACTATTATGTGGAAACTTCCATTTAGCATCACCTGTCTTAGCATCAAACAGATATAGCACTGACCGCTTCTGCGGAATATCTTCATGTGTCCAAGAATGTACACCCGCAACTAATAGATCTCCATTCGGCAGTGCCCGCATACACGATTGACCGGGATAACTCACCCATGCATAAACACTCTCAGGATTACTCGGCGTTGAAGTCTCAATGTCATCAGCAGTACGGTACTTCCAACGGAGTTCCGGTGTGTCCTCCATAATTTCATAGCAGTAGATATAGCCATCCGCAGCCTGTTCACCAATGTAGAGCAGCGTGTTATCTGGACTAAATGCGATGTGCTTAACATACCCCTCAGAGATACGAGTCTTCCAATCTACCTTACCTGAAATTGCATTAACAATTGCCAAATGTCCTCTATCCGATGCAACAGCGATCTTATATGAATCAGAACCGTTACTAAATGCTAATGCTGTCGCCACGGTTAAAGAAAGTGCAGGTTGACGTAGGTTTTCCATCAATGACAGTAGGGTATCTAATTCAATCGTTTGAATGAGATACGGTACAGGTTTCAGCGGAGAAGTTTCGTCATGTTTATGCTTCCCATAGCGAAACTGATAACGTTTGTTAGGTTGCCATGTAATCTGTAAATGCACACGTTTCTCATCAAGTTGTGTAGATGGAACATTCTTTAATGCTGATCCTAACAGTCCTACAGCAACCTTATCCTCTGACCCCAGTTCAGTCGTCCCAAAATGTATTTGACTTGCAGATTCAAGCACAACACCTGTGCGAACCCATGTGACGTTGAATTCAGCCATCGCTACACTCATGGGGAGTGCAGTAAGCAACAAAAACAGACAGAAAATTCGAATTCGTTTCATAGATATGTCCTCATATTATAGTAGATTTTATATTTAGACACTCTGAATCGGCGAGGTTAGGAAACCTCGCCAGCAGGGTGGCAAAAATGTCCTGTAATTTTTATAATTTTCGGCGAGGTTAGGAAACCTCGCCAGCAGGTGGTGAAAATGTCCTGTAATTCCCAAATATACACGCTCTTAATCCGCGACTCTCCATAATCCACGACCTAACTTAGCACCCAGCAGCACACCGATAAACGTATACGCAAAACCCTCAACAACAATGCGAAGCCAAATATACCAATCAGCATAAAACAGCCGGTAAAACAGAATTGACAGTTGAAAATCAACATAAACAGCAATCGCATCACAGATACCCAGAACAACACCCCACATCAGTAGACCACGTCTATGGACAAGGAAAAGACCCCCCTCTAACAATAACACACTTGTACCAGTAAAGATGATCGTCATCGGAGTGAAAAGCCCAAACGTAACACCCCCAAGTAACAGACGTACTGCAGAGACGAGAAGGATAACACCACCTTGACTGTAGATGTGCGATGTGTCAGGCACTCCTGTTTGCTTATTCGGTTCACCGCCAATGTAGATTAACAATGCTGTGAGTAAGGCATAGTAGAGAGTCTCATTAACCAATCCTGTCACCAACACAGATAAGGGACCTAACACTGCTCGGATAAGGTTTAGAAACAGTGTTGATGGCACAACAACCGTAACAAAGACTGTTGTCCCGAAGAGCGCAATAACAATCAACTGTTTCGTTGTGAAACGGACAAAGAATTGACGGTGAAATCGTAGCATCACGACAAGTCCAACACAACTGGCAAGCACCGCCAATCCACTTACATACAGTGCCTGTCTATTAGGAACTACGATATGGAGCGGCCTTTTCTCATTCAAAACTGTGCTATCACTACCCCAAACCTTCACTGCAATGTTACGTTCATACGCACCCGTTTCAGCAGATTGCGGATGAAAATAGATAGGTAAAGAGATTGGTGTAACTTCACCTGCTGGTAAACTCGCTAAACTGATGCTTCTATCTGTGCCAGCATTTACCGCATCAGGCGGAGCTAAGAACGATACCACCTCACCACTTTTCATATCACGATTGATTGATGAGACAACGGCATGGATAGTCTCTTCTCCTCGATTCTGCAGAAGAATAGTCTGGTATGATAGTGGCACATAAGGGTCAGTCTGTTCCGTTCCAAGCCAACTGAAAAGCGGACGGGGATGATAAATCGTATCTGAACGTTGCCTGAGATCCGCTATCCCTGACGCGTCGGTTGGCATATATATTGACACAACGGAGATTTTTTCTGCAATCTCTGAAACAGCGGCTACCCGTATCTGGACCGTAGTCTTTTGTTCCCAGGCATCTCCATCTAATGTCGTGAAACGGACCGTACCCTTTATTTTTTGTGTGTCTATAGAAGTATCAGAAGTCTTCAAACCTAATTCATGGAACCAAACCTCAGACGCAACGTGAAACGTATCTGAAGTTGTCAGATATGATAACTGGTATCCATTATCATCAACTGTCTCTATTTTCCAGTCTGCAGGTATTCGGGTAATAGCATAGGTTGCGGGTATATACAGTTCCAAATCGAAATTAGTTGGGGTTTTTCCGTTCTTAACAATCACTGTGGCAGTCATCTCACTATCGCGTAACACAAGCATCTTCTGATCTCTTTTTACAACATCCCCCCCAGCTGTTCCATAAGGGATAGCAATTTCCAAACTACCCCGCGGATAGGTGCGGGGTGCAGTTACAGTTTTCTCACTTATCTGATCAGCGTGTGAGATCGCTTCAAATCTATAGGTTTCCCCCTCCTGCCACGCGAAATACACCGTTTCTATCTGTCGTGGTGTTATTGGGAACTCAAGCTGAGCCACCAACACACCATCGGAAGTGAAGGCGGACACCTGCTTAATCGGTGCCTCGTCTGTAAAGTGTAATTCGGCACCGAGAGGAACAAAGGCAATCTGCCAAGATAGAGGGGTATCTTCTGTTTTCTCAGTGCAACCGATGTACATTATGCACAGTATGCAAAGAATAGGCAAAAACCCCAATTTACGCATTTAGAAACCTGCTATTCAGTTAATGATAGAATTGATTTAGGATATACTGTTATGGGGATGTCTTGCCATTTTCACACGTTCATAAGCATCAGAAATGCTGTGCTACAAGAATCAGATCGAAGATGTTAACCACACCATCCCTATTCACATCACCTATTATGCCAGGACCTCTTTGTCCAAAATCTCTACTAACTATGACAAGGTCTTTTATATCAACAAAGCCATCATTGTTGGTATCTTCGTTTCTCGGCATAAGTTGTACAAGTGCCACCTTATCAGTGCCATAACCCAGATCGTAGGTTTTCAAGAGTGTCTCATCAGGAGCCATGACGAGAAGTGTAGACAATCCGCTTTGCGTCCAATCCGGTTTAGCAATATAAAGGTTTCCATCTGGACCAAAAACCATTCCTGAACCCCCCGCAAATTCTGTGAGTGTGTCATTTCTGTCCCGTATCCACTCTTGATTTGGAACATCATAGATAAGTAACCCCGGATGTTGCCATCCACCTTGGATAAACAGATGTTTCTGTGAGTTAATTGCCATTGACCCAGGAGTCGTCCGGGTATTAACCGTGGTTATAATTTCATCGGTTGTCGTGTCTATCAATACAAGACTACCAGTAATCATATTGTAACCACCTATTGTTTTGGCAACTACAGTGGAATCACCATCGTTCACAATGCCAGTAGTGTTGATAGGTGTAGGGATAGATTTCAGAACCGTATCTGTTTGCGTATCTATTACAGTTACACTGCTCTGATGATAGATGGATTTTCCCGCTACTGCATCCCACTCCCATGCAGGATTGGTTACATAAGCTTTTCCATTGAGGATTGTGATACCTGTAGTTTTGTTAAATGAGATATCTGTAATGACTTTCGTCACCTTACGACTCTCAAGATTAACGACATGAACTTGATGGACGTTATCACAGGTAACGTACATTTTACTCGGATTAACAAGTGCCATCTGTTGTGGATAAGCACCGAGTTCAAAAGGGATATAGTCAATAATCTCTCGCTGTTCAAGATTGACAATTAGTATACCATCATTCAAAGCATCAGAAAGCCAATCGAAACGCGTGATATAGGCGAGATGGCCATGAATAAGAATATCGCTGGGTACATCCCCGATAACTACGACTTCATCGTCTATAGCCCGTTTCAGATTCGGTTCATCTAAGTCAATTATTGAGAGTGATGATGTGATTTCCCAATCGTCTTTATCTAAAGCATTAACAACAACAGCAAGGTTGTCAACTTCCGTTTGGGAAAAGACAGGACTAACAAGGCAGGTGAAGAGCATCGCGCTAATACATAGCGACAGATGCAGTCTTAGGATTGAAATGTGTGAGAAACGTCGCCAGAATGAAAAAATTGTGTTCATTAATACCTCCGTAATGAAACAAGAAACCCCTGCTTCCATTAACTGCTTAACTGCTTTTTACTGTTTAATAAATGGGGGGAGGACAGGGGACAAAGGCGACACTTCACATTATTGAAAAGTGGGCTAAAATCCTATAAAATGTCAATAAGGTTGATTACCTTATGTTATTAATCTAATGTTTGTTTTACAGGATCCTGCTGTGCTTTGTTCCACCGCTTTCCCGCGAAAGCAGAAACGTGAAACACGACTCAGGCAGGTCTCCTGACTTGCGATTTGTGATGTAGCGTGCAAGCAAACCTTACACTACTACAATACTTCGCTGTCCTTCCCATCAACCATTGACAGTGGATTTTCAGCGAAATTACCCTTTTAGCAGGGCGCAATCGTTTACAGTGGCGGGGCCGTGGCGGATTCTCACCGCACTTCCCTATTCTCCGTACTTCGGCACCTGAACCGTTCGTTTATTCAATTATAATGTCTAAATTATACTATACTCTCTTATTTTAAGCAAATTATTTAGTCTGTTGGGTGTGTAAAGTTTTTGCACTCTATTTGTCTGAACCAGGATTTGACCAGGATTACCAGGATTACCAGGATAAGAGGTCTTTGGTGTTATTAGATGGATAGGGTGGAAGGTTGGAAGAAGGGAAGGAGGGGAAGGATGGAAGTAGGAAGGATGGATGGGTGGAATGAGGGAAGGACAGAAGGGGTTGTAGAAGAAGCACAATCAAGGATGAATGTGCTACGGGAAAGTAATACTCTTTTTGCTACAACTGGCACGATCTAAGAGATTGTTTTTTATGTGTGAGAGTATTGAATGTTTGGTGACAAAAACTTTACACACCCGTTGCCACTTAAACAAAAATCAAGAATATCTCACACGTTCATCTCAGCATCAATCAATGCCACAGCAGACCTTTGTCCTGTCATCAGTTCTTCAAGCAGGGCGTGGAATAGTTCGTCAATATGCTCTGCTTCTTTCTCAAGAGCTGCTGTTTTTTCGTCAATTGCTTGAAAAACATTGGCGATGGCGCGTTGTTCAGGAAGGGAGGGTAACGGAATTTCCAAGTTAACAAGTGCTTCTTTTCTCAAACGCTGTCGACCTGTTGAACCGTCCATTTTGCCCGCAAGCGAAATGCGAACGTTAGGAAGCAGTAAGTAATAGAAAAGATAGGATATATCGGTAACACCTTCCATTTCCCGAATTGGAATTACCTCAGTTGTTGCAATACCAAATTGCGTTGGCATTTCCCGCATGATACACTGTTTTCCATTTTCAAAAGATGGTGTGATTTTAGGTAGCAGGATATCTCCAGTCTCAAAATAGGTTCCACTTTTTAGTTGTTCATTCGTTTTTAGCATGAATTCTTGAGAAAATAGTTTAGCGATTGGAATCAATTCCATCGGTACAAACGGAATTTCATTATATTCTGAATAACGTAAGTCTCTCGGCTTCTTTGTAAATGTAGCCACTTCTCCCAAAAACTTTGTCGCCCAACTTTTAGGAATTTCACCAATTTCGGTTTGTTTGCGGGGTTCGCATTTCGTGCCGTGTGAAAAGAGGTAATCCATCAACGCTGCTTTGCGTTCGCGTTCTAATGCGATTTCACGTTGGCGGGTGAACTTCGCTTCTTGGATTGT